>CAMBSA010000437.1 GCA_945869935.1 Bordetella parapertussis
CCACGCCGAACAGGCCGCAGGCGCCGCGGAAGTCGCGCCTCCAGAGCGCATGCCCCGGATCGCCCGGCAACGCGGGATGCAGCACACGCTGTACTTCGGGCTGGCGCGCGATCCACTCGGCGAGCAGAACGCCGGTTTCCCAGTGCTGCTTGAGACGCACCGCCATCGTCCGCAGGCCGCGCTGCGCGAGGTACACATCGTCCGGCCCGGCCGACTGACCGAGCTCGTTGGTTGTGGCGCGCAGCCGCAGCCAGTGCTCCTTGTTCGCGGTGACGATGCCCAGCATCGCGTCCGAGTGGCCGACGATGTACTTGGTCGCCGCCTGCACCGACACGTCCACGCCGTGCTCGAAGGGCTTGAAGTAGAAGGGTGTGCCCCAGGTGTTGTCGATGATCGTCGTCACCCCGCGCCGGTGCGCGACCCCGGTGATCGCGGGCACGTCCTGCACCTCGAAGGTGAGCGAGCCGGGCGATTCGAGATAGATGACTTTCGTGTTCGGCTGGATTAGTGCCTCGATGCCGGCACCGATCAGCGGATCGTAGAAAGTAGTGCTGACGCCGAAGCGCTTGAGCAGGCCGTTGGCGAGAGACCGCGTCGGCCCGTAGACGCTGTCGGTCATCAGCACATTATCGCCCGCCGAAAGAAACGCCAGCAGCGCACCCGAACACGCCGCCAGCCCGGAGGGATACACATGCGCCTTGTATCCGCCCTCGAGCGCCGCCACCGCCTCTTCCAGCGCGAGCGTGGTCGGCGTGCCGAAACGCCCGTAATACGTCCCCGGCTTGTCGGCGACGCGCTCGCGGCTTTTCTGCTCGTAATCCGCGAGCGAGTCGGCGAGGATGGTGGAGGCGTGATACACGGGCGGATTCACCGCGCCGTGGTTGTCGTGCGGATGCCGGCCGGCGCGGATGATGAGGGTTTCGTCTTTCATGCGGGTGACTCCGGCGAGCTTGAAGAGAATCCGATTATAGAAGCGGCCGCGTCGATCCAAGGAACCTCGTGACGCCCCGGGACTCGAGAATTTCAGCGCACTCCGAATACCGAATCAATCGGGCGCGGTGACGCGCAACTCAAGCCAGCCCGAGGCAGCGATTGCCCCGATACGGTTTCTCGCGTCGCCCGACCCGACACCGGCAATTATCAAGGCGCGACTCGCGCCCCCGGAAGGCAGGTAGCCCGCGACCCGCAGCCTACTTGACGCTTAGCGTCCAGACTCCGTTCCAGTCGGCGGGAAGCGGCCTCGCTGCGAGCTCATCGCATCGCGCCAGAAATACCCGGGTCGGCGGGTCCTCCGGAGCAATCCGTGCACACTCCTGCCAAAGCGCGCGCGCTGCGGCGATGTCCCCCGCGCGGTAGCGTGCAAGCGCCGCTGCAAACGCGTCACGCATCTCGCCCGTCCTGGCGGCGATCCCGCCCGCCACGCCGAGCAACTCGAAGACGCTGACGGCATCGGTCTTGCCGACAACGCGAATCCGATCGAGTTCCCGGACCTCGATCGCGTCGCGCGCCTGCGCACGCGTTTCCTCGGAGAGAATGATGTTGACGCCATACTGCTTGCAGGCCGTCTCGAGGCGCGATGCAAGATTCACCGTATCGCCGATCACGGTGTAGCCCTTCAGCCGCTCCGAACCGACGTTGCCTACGATCACCTCGCCGGTTGAAATGCCGGCACGCATGTTGACGCCCGGCAATCCCTTTCGCAGGCCGATGATGTCCGGAATGGTCTTTCGAAACCCGGTGAGTCCGGCGAGCTGCTCCAGCGCGGCCTCGCAGGCAAGCCTTGCGTGGTCCTCCGGTTCGGTGAACGGCGGCCCCCAGAACGCCATCACCGCATCGCCGATGTATTTGTCGATGATTCCGTGCTTGGCGATGATCGGCTCGGACACCTTGTTGAAGTACGCATTCAGGAACTTCAATGCCGCATCGGGCGTGATCTGTTCGCACAGCCCGGTAAATCCTTCGAGGTCCGCAAACAGAACGCTCATCGGCCGACGCTCGCCCACCGATGCAAAGTTTCGGTCCTCGACCAGGTTCTTCACGATGCGCGGGTCCACGTATTTCCCGAACGTGGCTTGAATGGCCTCCTTCTGTTTCAGCGAAACGATCATGCTGTTGAAGGAACCGGCCAGCGACTCGAGTTCATCCGACGTGCGCACGTCTATCCGCACGTCGAAGTTTCCCTGCTCGACCGCCCGCGTTCCGAGAAGGAGTTCGCGAAGCGGGCGGACCAGCTCGCGCGTGATGTAGGCAGCGACGATCAGGCCAAGCAATATGGCCAAGGCCGTGATGCTCCAGCTGAGCATTTCCGCTTTCTGCTCCAGGGCGAGCGCCCGTCGCGCCGACTCGTTGGAAAACTGTTCGATCGAGGCGATGACATGGCTGATTTCCCTGACGACCGCGGCGCGCTGCTTGTCCATGAGCTCCGCCAGAACGTTTCCGGCGCGAGTCGGCCCCTCGGCAATCAGCCCGTCGGACAGCACTCGGCGCATGGCTTCCTGCATAGAGGCATGGGCGGTCGCTATCTGCGGCAATCCGGTTCCAAGCACGGCGAGCGTGGTCGCGTCGACGCTTACCGATTTGTCCGCCTGTGCCTTTCTGACCAGATCGAGGGCATCGACGATGGCACGTTGTGCCATTGCCCCGCGTTCCTGCATGGCTTTGCGTTCCGCTTTGAGCGCGCTCGCCGGCGCGCCCTTGATGCGCAGATTGACGAATCGCTCGAAATGCAGAAGCTCAGCAGACGAATGGCGCGCCGCCCAATTCACCTTTTGCCCGATCGGCAGATAGTAGTCGGCCAGGATTCGCGATTCATCGGTCACGCGGTCGAGATACAGCGACGAAATGCCGGTAACTGCCGCCATCAGGACAAGCAGCAAGAGGGCAATGCTGAAAATCTTCAGGGCGATCGATTTACGCATAATCAGTCCCCAGGCTCTTCGTGAAACGCGCTTGTTAAATACTAGCGCAATGCCTGGTTGCGGATTGAGCGGATTTCAACGACCGGCTCGCAGCCTGCCGGGATGCGAATGTCGCAGGCATCTGCGCGATCCGCACAACGGACTTACTCGCCCAGTCTCCTGCACGCCGGTTGCAAACCCGCCGTGCATGCACGCTGAAGGTACGGCCTCGCCCGCTCCGTCTGCCCGGTTCCCGCGAGCAGTACCCCGAACTGATAATTGGCATCGTTATCCCCCGGCGCAACGAGCAGCGCCATCTGGTACATGGCCTCGGCTTCCTTT
>CAMBSA010000438.1 GCA_945869935.1 Bordetella parapertussis
CGCGGGCTTGGTGACGAGCACGAAGGGCGAGGACACCGCCTGCGACACCGGCGCGAAGTCCTTCACCGGATCGTAAGGCGTGTCGGCGCGCATCGCCGGGCTGATCGCCATCGAACCGACATCGGCGAACAGCAGCGTGTAGCCGTCGGCTTCGGCGCGCGCCACCGCGGTGGTGCCGATGAATCCGTTGGACCCAGCGCGGTTCTCCACGATCACCTGCTGGCCGAAGCGCTCGGGCATGCGTTGCGCGATCAGCCGTGCCACCGTGTCGATGCCGCCGCCCGCAGGCCAGGGCACGATGATGCGAATCAGCTTGGTCGGATAGCTCTGTGCAGCGGCAGATCCGGCAAAAGCAAGCGCGGCGGCAAGACCGAGCAACGGCGTGCGCAGAAGGAACGCAAGCCGGGAAAAATACGGGGCACTCAAGGACACTCTCCTTACGGGTGGGCGGCAGCACAGGAGCCTGCATTCCTGCGCAATCGCGCGATGCGCCTCTCCGGACGCATCGCTTCATTCTTTGCGATCGATTCTACAGCGCCGATCGTGCCGGAATCCTTCGTCCCCCGCAGATTAGTCGGCCTTCAGGCCCGCGGTTGCGATCAGCTTGCCCCAGCGCGCGCTCTCGGCGCGGATTCGCGCGCCGAGGTCCTCGGGCGAGCCGCCGCCGCCTTCCACGCCGATGCCCGCCATGCGCGCCCTGAATTCCGGCAAGCCCATCGCGCGCTCCGACTCGCGGTGCAGGCGAATGACGATCTCGCGCGGCGTGCCCGCGGGCGCGAGCACCGCATACCAGGAGCCGAAGTCGTAGTCGGGCAGGCCCGATTCCGACACCGCCGGCACCTCGGGGGCAAGTGCCGAATGCGATTTGCTCGTCATGCCGATCGCCTTCATCTTCCCCGCCTTGGCGAGTTGAAGCGCATTCAGCGAATGAAAGGACATCGACACCTCGCCCGCGGCCACCGCGCCGAGCGCCTGCGGCGGCGTGCGGTACGGCACGTGCAGCAGGTTGATGCCCGCCTGCAGCTTGAGTATTTCAGCCGCGAGGCTCGGGCCGGAGCCGCTGCCCACGGTGCTGAAGGTGAGCTTGCCCGGCTGCTCCTTTGCCATGCGGACAACATCCGCCACCGAGTTGGCGCCAAGATTGTTGTTCACCACCAGCACCAGCGGCGAATCGCCGATCAGGATGACAGGCGCGAGGTCCTTCGACGAGTCGTAACCAAGCTTCGCATACAGCCACTGATTCACCACCAGCGGCGCTGAGTTGGCAAGCAGGAGGGTGTAGCCGTCGGGCGCGGCACGCGCGGCGAGTTCGGTGCCGACATTGCCGCCCGCACCGACGCGGTTCTCGACGATCACCTGCTGGCCCCAGGATTCGGAGATCGCCTGCGCGAGCACGCGCGCGACGATGTCCGAGGGGCCGCCCGCGCCGTTGGGTGTGATCATGCGCACCGGCTTGGACGGGTAGGCCTGCGCGGCCGCGGTGTTCACGAACGCGGCGGATGCGGCGATGCAGAACGCCGCGAATGCGGCGAATTTGACTGACTTTTTCAAGTGTCTTCCTCCTCGGGAAATCCGTCGCGGAGTTTAGACTGCCGCGAGGGATTGCGCAGGAAGAATCGATACGCCCGAGCGGACGCCTAGAACCGCGAATCGATATACGTATAGGGAATATCTGATCTTCTCCGCCCACGAGAGACCCGCGCCGAGACCGATCCGGGTGCGTACGCGGTCTTTCCAAGGAAAGCCGTGATTGCTTCCCGCCGCGAGCGAAGCGCGGCGGGAAGCGATCTCCGCCGGTCGAGGGACTTACACCTTGCCGGCGCGGGTCACCAGGCTGCGATCCACCGCGCCCGGTTCTGCGCAGCCGAGCAGCAGCATGCTGATGTCGATTTCGCGCTGCAGGATGCCGATCGCATGGCGTACGCCCGCCTCGCCCGCGACCGCGGAGGCAAACATCATCGGCCGCGCGACGAACACGAACTTCGCCCCGAGCGCGAGCGCCTTGAGCACGTCGGTGCCGCGGCGCACGCCGCCATCCAGCATCACCGTCATGTCGCCCGCGGCGTCCACGATAGACGGCAGCGCGCGCAAGGCCGCCTGCGCAAAATCGAGTTGCCGCCCGCCATGGTTGGAGACGACGATGCCATCCGCACCCGCCGCCTTCGCACGCACCGCATCGTCGGCACGCAGAATGCCCTTCACCACGAGTCGCTCGCTCCACTGCGAGCGGATCCATGCGATGTCCGCCCACGAAATCAGTTCGCGCCGCGCGCCCGGGCCGACGCTGGGTCCGCCGAGTATCGGCCCGCCGCGGTCGGCGCTCATGTTCTCGAAGTGCGGCACGCCGGTTCGGAGCATCGTCTTGAACACCGTGCCGAACAGCCAGCGCGGATGCAAGAGGCCCTCGAGCGCAAGCGCAGGCGTGATGCGCACCGGAAAGTGATAACCCGCGCGGCGATCGGCGATGCGGTTGGAGCCGATCGGAACGTCGGCTGTGATCACCAGCGTCTTGAAACCGGCGGCGCGCACCCGGTCGAGCAGGCGGCCCATACCCGGACGATCCGAGGGAATGTAGCCCTGATACCAGGCGCTTGGCGCGTTCTCTATCACCGTTTCCATCGCGACCGACGAGGCGCCGCTCAGCACGAAGGGAATCTCGGCGGCTTCCGCGGCGCGCGCGAGGTTGAGATCGCCCTGGAAGGCGCAGGTAGCGGCGCCGCCCATCGGCGAGATGCCGAAGGGCGAGGCGTAGCGCCTGCCAAACAGGTTCACCGACTGGCTTCGCGTCGGGATTCCCACCAGCATCCGCGGCAGGAAGGCGTAGTCGTCGAAGGCCTCGAGGTTGGCGTCGCGCGAACGCTGCTCCTCGGCGGCGCTCGCGATGAAGGTATGGATCGCGTGGGGCAGGCGGCGCTTCGCGGCACTCTCGAAATCGCCGAGCGTGAGAATCCGGTCGAGCGCCATCGGAAGCAGCCGATGTCGCGGTAAGTCAGTCCGCCCTGATGTTCGCGGCCTTCGCCACCGCGGTCCAGCGCGCGATGTCGGCCGCGATGATCTTGCCGAACTCCTCCGAGGTGTTGCCCACCGGATCAACACCCATGCCGTTCAGGCGCTCCTTGATGTCGGGCAGGCGCACCACGCGCGCGACTTCCTGCTGCAGCCGGCGCACGATGGGCATCGGCGTTGCGGCGGGCGCGACGAACCCGGTCCAGATGCTGATGTCCATGTCGTTCACGCCC
>CAMBSA010000439.1 GCA_945869935.1 Bordetella parapertussis
GATCCTCGCCGCCGCCGACGGCTCGCAAGCGTGGATCCACCGCATCATGGCCGATCATGCGCAGATGGTGTCCACCTTCCCCGCGGAATGCCAGGACGAGGTCTGGGGCGAGAACACCGAGACGCTCATCTCGGCGGCCTTCGATCCGTCGGGACGCGCGAAGCGCGTCAAGGGCGGCTTCCTGTTCTCCGGGCGCCACCGCTTTGCCAGCGGCATCGATCATGCACAGTGGCTGATCTGCGGCGGTTTCATCGAGGACGGCGACAGGCTCGATGGCCCGCATTTCTTTCTCGTGCCGAAATCGCAGGTCACGGTGCTCGATGACTGGGACACGATCGGGCTCGAAGGGACCGGATCGAACACCTTCGTCGTCGACAACGTTTTCCTGCCGGAACACCGCGTCCTCAATGGCGAGAAGGCGCGCATCGGCGAAGGGCCGGGCACCGCAGTGAACACGGCGCCGGTGTACCGCACGCCGCGCGGCGGCGTCACCTCCACCGGTTTCGCCGCGCTGTCGGTGGGCATGGCCAAGGGGGTGCTCGACGAATGGCTTGCGCTCACCCGCCCTCGCATGGCGCGTGGTATCGCGGTGGCGGAACAACCCGGCAGCCTCTTCGCCGCGGCCGAAGCATCAGCCGGGATCGCTGCGGCGGAGGCGCTCTACACCAGCACCATCAGCGGCAGCATGCGCCGGATCGAAGCCGGGGAGAAACTGAACGATTTCGATCTGCTCACCGCGCGACGCAATGTGTCGTATTCGGTGAAGCTGGCGGTGGAGGCGGGAACGAGGCTTTTCAGCGCCTCGGGCGCAAGCGCGCTGTTCAACAACCAGCGCATCAGCCAGCAGTACCGCAATCTGCTCGCATCGGGCGCGCACTTCGCCGTGTCCTGGGACGCGCACGGGCCGAACTACGCCAGAAAGCTGCTGGCCGGATAGGCAACAGCGCGACCGCGCCATGTAATCACTGGTCCAGCTTTATCCCCGCGGCGCGCACCACCTTGCCCCACTTGGCCAGGTCGGCCGCGATGATCGCGCGCAATTCCGCCGGCGTGCTGGTCATGACGTCGTACCCGAGCGGCAGCAGTTTGTCCTGCACCTCCTGCAACGGTGCGACGCGCTGGATCTCGGCGGCGAGCTGATTGATGATCGACTCGGGCGTTCCCGCGGGGGCAAAAATGCCGAACCAGGTGTTCACCTCGAAGCCGGGCAGGGTCTCGGCGATGATGGGTACGTCCTTGAGCGACGGCACCCGCTGTTTCGCGGCGATCGCAATGCCGCGCAGCTTGTCCGCGCGGATCAGCGGCAGCGCCTGGTTGAGCGTGGTGAGCGTGATCTGCACCTGTCCCGACATCACGTCGGTGATCGCCGGCAGCTGCCCCTTGTAGGGCACATGGACGATGTCGGTCCCGGTCAGCGATTTGAAGAGTTCCGCACCGAGATGTTGCGGCGTGCCGATGCCCGGCGTGGCGTAGGACAGCTTCCCGGGATTCGCCTTCGCATACGCAATGAGTTCGGGCACGGTCTTCGGTGCGAACGAATTGGTCGCGACGAGATAGAACTCCTGCGAGGCCACCAGGCTGATCGGCGCAAGGTCCTTCTGGATGTCGTAGGGCATCTTCGCGAAGAAATACGGGTTGGTCGTCACCGTGCTTGGCGTGAGCAGCAGCGTATGGCCGTCTGCCGCACTCTTCGCGACAAAGTCCGCGCCGACGTTGCCGCCCGCACCGGCCCTCGATTCGACCACCACCGGCTGGCCGAAGCGCTCCTGGAACTTGCCCGCGTAGAGCCGCGCGAGCAGGTCCACGCCGCCGCCCGCCTGGTAAGGGTTGATCAGGCGGATCGGTTTGGACGGCCAAGCCTGTGCGAACGCAGTCTGGCAGGAAAACAATGAGGCGCCCGCGACAAACAGCGCGGCGAAGCGGCGTAGAAGTGGATGCATGTTTCTCCTCCGGGATTTTGGAGCCGGCGATCTGCCGGCGAATTCACAGTGCTTGTCTTTTATTGTTCCGGCCTTATGCCGGCTGATTTCACGACCTTGCCAAATTTGGACAGGTCGGAGGCGATCAATGCACGCATCTCCGCCGGGGTACTGCTCATCACTTCGAAGCCGATCGGCTGCAACCTTTCCTGTGTCTCCGACAACGCGGCGATCCGGTGGACCTCGCCGGCAAGCAGGTTGACGATGTTCTCCGGCGTCCCCGCGGGTGCGTACATCCCGTACCAGGTGTTCAGTTCGAATCCCGGCAAGGTCTCGCCAATCACCGGCATGTCCTTGAGCGAGGGGATACGGCGTTTTGCCGCGAGCGCGATGCCGCGCAGCTTGTCGGCACGGATCAGCGGCATCCCCTGCTGGAGGGTGATGAAGGCAAGTTGCACCTGCCCCGATACGACATCGGTGATCGCCGGGAGCTGGCCCTTGTAGGGCACATGGACCATGTCGATTCCGCTCATCGACTTGAGCAGTTCGCCCCCAAGGTGATTGGGTGTGCCGATGCCCGCGGTGGCATACGATATTTTCCCCGGGTTGGCCTTCGCGTAGGCGATCAGTTCCGCGACGGTGCGCGGCGCAAACGAATTCGTCGCCGCGAGAATGAGTTCCTGCGTTGCCATCACGCTTACCGGCGCGAGATCTTTCTGCACATCGAAGGGCATCTTCGCGAACAGGAATGGATTGATGGTCAGCGTGCTCGGCGTGACCAGCAGCGTGTACCCGTCGGCGGGACTACGGACGACAAACTCGGTGCCGACATTCCCGCCCGCGCCGACCTTCGATTCGACCAACACCGGCTGGCCGAAGCGCTCCTGGAATTTGGCGGCGTACAGCCGCGCAAGGAGATCCGAGCCGCCGCCTGCCTGGTACGGATTGATGATGCGGATCGGCCTGGCAGGCCATGCCTGCGCGGAGGCGGGAGGCGACAGGGAAAGCAGACTCGCGACAAGCGCGAATGCCGCAGCGAAATGAAACGGACGCTTCATCACGACCTCCTCCGGATGGGCCGCCCGGCTCTGGTGGCCGGTGCGGCAAAACGCATTACAGCGAATTAACTACAGCGAATTAACTACAGCGGATGAATCAGGCTGTTCGGGACGAGTTCCGAGTCGAACACCACCAGCTTCTCACGAAACAGCAGCCTGCCATCCACCGCCTCTATCCGGTCGCGATGCTCGCCCACGCTGAACACGCGGGTAAGGTCATCGCGCATGGTCTCGAACGCGGCGTAGCGCGCTCGTGCCTC
>CAMBSA010000440.1 GCA_945869935.1 Bordetella parapertussis
AAGCACGTAGTAATAATCACCTTCGGCACCTTCGCGAATGACGACGTCACCGGCCTTTACATCAACGCGGTGAAATTTCTCGAGAAGCGACTCAATATGTGCAGCGGGAAGTTGTGCAAATGCACCGTAACGGAGATTCGAAACACTGAACATCCCGGAGACAAGAGACCAATTGGCCAGCGAAGCATTTCCGTTTCCGGACTGCGTGGATTCCGCCGGCGATCCGCTCGCCCCCCCCGCCATCTGGTCCCACGTAGACATGATGTCTAGAAGGTCATCATCAATTCTCACCAAGGTAAGATCTGTGATCGCGACACCGTCACGAAACACACCTCCCCGACGGCCCAGCGGATGACGCGCATCGTCCGAACCTCCCACGACCACCTGGGGAACACCGTCTGCTCTATGAACCGCGAGTTCCCCTTGCAACAGATATACGACCTGCCCGGATGTTCCTCTTCCGCGGAACGGATCTGTGCCTTTGCTAACAAATTCAAGAAAACACAAATCTGCCAGTTCCTTCAGGCGCTGAATGGATAGCGAACCGACCGGGTCGAGTCGCTTTAGCACTTCAATATTTACTTTTTCGGCAGCCATGGTTCAGAACTCGAAAACCTGATTATTTTGTAGCATCCTGGGGCGGTACTGACCAGCGCATTCCTCAATCTCCTGCATCGTAAGTTCTATCTCGCCAGGTTTGAGGTGCGTCACGAATATATCGGCGGTTCGCTCTAGTTTCGATAATTCTTCGGCCAACAGACTCGGACACAGATGCTTGGAGACAATTGCAAGTTGCCGCTCTCTATTACAGAACGCACATTCAATGATCAGGTAACGCAGGTTCTCAATTCGATTGACAACTTTCCATAGCGCATCGTTCACCGTCGTATCACCGGTAAATACCAGACTGCCTCGGCCCGAGTCCACCTGATACCCAACCGCAGGGACGACATGATTCGCAGGAAGCGGGGTCAATCGGCGCCCGTTGATTTCGATCGTCTGACCCAACTGGACAGCGCTGAATTGCAGAAACGGCTTCTCAGGCGTGGGGATCTGCGAAAAATCCGGCCAGATACTCCAGTTGAAAATATGGTTACGCAAAATTTCAAGCGTAGCCGGGATGCCATGAACGGTAAGCGGGCGTGACCGCATTCCGCCCACCGTATCTATAAGCAGCGGAATCGTGGCGATATGATCAAGATGCGAATGTGTCAGGAAGACGTGGTCGACCATCGACATCTCTGTTAAAGAAAGATCAGCGACTCCTGTGCCACCATCAATAAGGATGTCGTTGTCGACCAGCATAGAGGTAGTCCGGAGGTGCCTGCCCCCTATGCCTCCGCTGCATCCGAGCACCCTTAGTTTCAAGCCGACACTCCAGATCTCACTTTTCGTCGAACGCTGTCACGCCATCCCAGTCTTGCGGAGGAGGCACGCGGCGCTTTTCGGCCACACGCTCGGCATACAGATCATATAAATGCGATTCAGGACTCATACGCTTTAGGTTGAACAGGTTCAACTCTACCTGATCCCACTGCTGCGATCGATACATCCGCAGCGTCTGATGCCACAACTTGAGTTCGTCCAGTACATCCTTGTCGACCTCCCCCTCCATGCCGATCGGCTCGAAGATGGTCAGCGCTTCGTCCTTGCCTTTTACCTTGATCTTGTCAATTTCCCTGAATACCACGTCTTTCACACGATCCTTGATCGCCTCGCCAACTAAAATTCCAACGCCGTAGTATTTGGTTCTACCTTCGAGCCGGGAGGCGACGTTTACCGGGTCGCCCATCACAGTATATGCGCGACGTACCTTGGAACCCATATCGCCAACTCGGACATTGCCGCAGTTGACGCCAACGCCGATCTTCAACGGTGGCCAGCTTCTCTGTGCAAACTTATCATTTAGTATCGAACATTCCTTTTGCATTGCCATGGCTGCCAACACGCCATTGCGGGCGTGCTCGGAATCTTCGACCGGAGCGCCCCAGAACGCCATGATCGCGTCGCCTATGTACTTGTCGAGGGTTCCCCGGTACGCCGCCCGGATGATGCCACTCATCTCCGTCAGGTAGTCATTGATGTACTCACGCAAATCCTCGGGTGACAACGCCTCGGAAATACTGGTAAATCCGCGAACGTCGGAAAACAGAATGGTCAACTCTGCAGCTTTGGGTTCCATCGTGTACTTGCCGGGGTCCTCTGCCATCCGGTCCACAAGTTCAGGAGGAACGTACTGTCCGAACAGTTCTGTGAACTGTCGCTTCGATCGGGACTCGACGAAATATCCGTAAGCCATATTCAAGATGAACAGTCCAATGGTCATTGCCAAGGCGCTCGCGAGGGGCATAACCATTCCGCCCCCCGACCAGATCACCAGATTCAATCCAGAGATGAGCAGCATACCCACGAGGGATACAAGCGTCGCGCGTAACGGTGACAGGAAAGGAACCAGCATCGCCAAAGCGATGCCGCCGATCAGCAGCAAAACCACCTCGGCTCCTATCATGTAAGGTGGCTTTTGCTTGATGTTTCTGTCCAGAATTCCGGCGATCAGGTTCGCATGAATCTCGACTCCGGGATAGACACTCCCGACCGGTGTCGAGCGCAAATCGAGCAAGCCGGGAGCGGATGCTCCGATCAAGGCGATCTTGTCCCGCAGTTTCTCCGGCGCAACCTTGTCAAAATAGACATCCCCGAGCGAAATGTAGGGAAAACTAGAGCGCGCCCCTCGAAACGGGATCAAAGCGCTGACGAGTTCGTCCACCGGTATTTTCAACGGGCCGACCTCTATCCATTCGAGGCCCGAATATCCTTTAGTGACAAAGCGATCCGGCGGATATCCGGGGACGACATTGGGCAATTTCACGGACTGCGATTTCGTGCGCGCCGCTTCGTCCAGTCCAATGAGTAATCTCACCATTGCAAGAGAAAGTGACTCGTAATACTTGCCCTTGTATTCGGCAAGCATCGGAACTCGTCGAGTTACGCCGTCAAAATCAACCAAGGGGTTGAAGTGGCCGCCGCTCGCGGCCGATGCCTGCAGATCCGCCAGATTGGCGCCGAAGCCTCGCCACGATGTGAATGAGATCGGCCGGCCCGCGAAAGTTCCCGCAGGTAAAACCGGCTCGGGGAGACTCCCTGACTCGCGCGCATCCTCGTCGCTATTGAAGTAATACCCGAGGACGACCGGCCGCCCGTTTACAGCTCGACCGAACTGTGCATCATGATCAAGCT
>CAMBSA010000441.1 GCA_945869935.1 Bordetella parapertussis
GTCCGGTTCATCGATTCGTCCCGGTATGTGCTGTTCCCGATCCGGCAGAGCACCGGCATGTACGTGGAACTCAGCTTCGGCCAGAAGGTGAAGGAAGGGTTCACGCTCTGGGTGAGGAAAAAAACCGGCGCGGCCGCGCCGGACGAGCGGGCCAAAACGCACCGCGCCATCGGTCGCTGAGCCGGAACGCAAATACGGGACGCCGACCTTGGAATACCTGACCCTAACTTCGACGATGCGCGTGGTGATACGCGGCTTCACCAAGAAGGCGGATGCCGACGCTGCAAAGTTCTCGCTGATCCGTCGCGACGACCAGAAAAAGATCATCGACCAGGCTGCCGCACAGGTAAAAAAGCTGAAGGACCTCGATCCGCTGGTCTGGGAAGTGACGATTGACGCCGACCTGATGAAAAAGGCAATCACCGAGGACGAGATGCAGTGCGAGATGTATGTCTCGATCACCGCCGGAGGCAAGACCTGGGCACCGCCCGGGCAGGAATACGTTCTCTACCGCAACACGATCACCATCACCGCCAAGGACAAGGACGACGTCGCGCTCGCGGGCGCGCACTGCACCTGCACCATCAATCCGCCTTCGGACTATCGACCGAAGGTGGCGGTGACTCCAACGAGCGCGGATTCCGTCATCGATCCCGCAGAAAGCGCAACCGCCTGGGAACCCGAGCCGCGGACCGTGATCACGGGGGCAGACGGCACGGTCGAACTGCCGCTCGCGGCCCCCGGCGACCTCGACCTCGTCTGGACCTTTCCGCACTACCCGAAAGATCAGGCCGCCTGGGTCGCCCTCACCGGCGAGAAGCGCGAGTTGGTGCTGCTCGAACGCGACAGGAAGGCGAAGTTCATCTGGCCCGACGTCTCAAAGGGCGATGCGCAGAAGCACTACGTCAATCTCACGTCCCTGCCCCTGTCCAACCGCGGCCGCAAGCTCGTGATCAACATGGGCATCGACGGCGGCCGCATGGGCGACAAGATATACCTCACGGTGGAACTGACCTCCAAGGACACGAAGGACGCCGAGGGCGAAGCGCTAAAGTGCGACATCGGCGGCGAACTCGAAGTCGGCAAGCCGAAAAAGACCCTGAATTTCACCCTCGAAGCGGACGGCGCGACCAAAGCGGTGGAACTCGACTTCAAGGGCTGCGGTGGAATTACGGCCAAGCTTGGCGTGAGCATGGTCGAGGGCTCCACCGACGAAACCGTCGAAGTCACCAGCTGGCGCAAGGTCGATGTGCAGACCTACCTGCCAGCCCCCGGTTTTTTTGCCGACGATGCGATTCCGGCCACGCTCCTGCAAAAGGCCAAGGCGGCGTACGACGACGTGTTCATCGAGGTCGACCTGCTCGATCCGATGATCGTCACCGACGCGTTTTCTGGTGCGGACGAACGCGCCCAGGTGGAGATCGTGAAGATATCCCGCCAGCATGCCGACGACATCGGCCTTGCCGCGGGCGAACGACAGGGCGCTGCCGCGCTCGTATGGTTCAAGCTGGTGAACTCCAACTACACGACACCTGCGCACTGGTTCAAGAATCGCATCAATTCGTCGGGTTCTGGCGGCTACTGGGAGGCCGTCTACAAGAGCGTGCCCCAGACGACGCTGCACGTGGTGCTGGCAAACATGTGTTATTCGCCGAAGTCGGTCACCGTCAGCCTGACGATCGCCGACGGCAAGACGGAATCGGCAACACAGACCGCATCGCTTCCGATCCGCGCGAAGAATATCGATTCGACAGAAAGCATCGTGCTGCCCTGGGATTCAAAGGACCCGTCGTACTGGCAGGTCGAGGGCGAGGAAACCTGGGGAGAAATCACCCCCGACTTCATCAGGATCGATGCCGACAAGGTAAAGACCGGCGTCAATGAGTACAAGGTGGTATTGCCGGCGGACGCTCCCGGCGATCCTGCCTCGCTCGCGGGAGCGGGAAAACGCATCAACATCTTCGCAAGACTGCGCGCCTATTCCTATGGCGTTGCCGGCGAAGGTCTGTATCCGCTGCTCTATGTCGGCATGGGGCCGGGCGATGAACTTAAATCCCGCGGCGCGTACACGCTGATCCACGAGATCGCGCATGCGCTCGGATTCGCGCCAAGAAAGGGCGAGTTCTATTACAACATGGCGGGCAGCCATTGCGCCAACGGCCTCAAGAGCGATGCCGAAGCGGCGGTTCGTGACAACAAGGGCACGGTCGGAAGCACTGTGCATCAGACCATGACCACCCTGCTCCCGACGGTGAACATCCCGTTGGTGCTGGCCACTGCCGGAAAATTCGGCACCTGCGTGATGTTCGGCCAGACGCATCGTCAGAAGACCACCGACGCGCATTTTGATGCAGCGGTCAAGTTCTGCACCAAGTGCGCGGAATTGATGCGGCTGACGCCGATCGGCAACAAGGTTGGCGGTGGTGCGTGAGCGGCGATGCACTCGATGAATCGGTGCTGGCCAACGACGCTGCACTCGATGACGCGCTCGCGGAGCGGGTAAAGCAAAAACAGTTCGGACTGGTCATCGCCGCGCCAGCGAGCGTCCAATTGCCGCTTCACCGCCCGGTGCAGGTCGCAGGCTGTCATGTCGAGACCCTTCTCGATGCAGTGCGGCGCCCGGCCTTCGACGATATGGCGATCATCGTCGGATCCAACCCGGCCACCGGACGGGTGCGCGCGACGCGCGCAGTGCCTGAACTCACCGAAGTGGATGACCCGCCGCCGCGTCCGCCCGATCCGGGCGAAGGCATCACCGGTACCGCATTCCGCCTGAACGCCGCCTCGCTGCTCGCCTTTCCGGATGCGGCCGCTGTCTACCATGTCTGGATGATCGCGAGGGATCGGGTCAGCAATCGCGTGCGCATTGAGCTGATCCCGCGGCCGGCCTACGGCTACGACGACCCCGAGGTGGCAAAGTTCGTTGCGCGCTGGCGGGCCGATAACCCAGCGACCGTGCACGGGGCGGATCCCCGCAGCGTATGGCCTCTTCCCGCCGTGTTCGGCGGGTACCCGAGCTACCGCTCAGGCGATGCGAAGCTGCCCCTGCCTGAACACGGCATCGTTCTTTCGGCCGAACGCGTGCTCGTGATCGACAAGGGTCTGCGATGGGTGCTCTCGGGCGCGTACCGACTGAGCATTGACCGGGCGCATGTCGTGCATCGCCCTGTCTCGGGGGAGTCAGCGACCGCGGTGGTGCCGATAACCCTGGTGGTCACCGCC
>CAMBSA010000442.1 GCA_945869935.1 Bordetella parapertussis
GGCTGATCGCGTAGTACGAAATGCCGAGCAGGCCGACCTTGCCGCTCGACCACGGCTGTGACGCCGCCCATTCGATGGCGTCGCAATAGTCCTGGATTTCCCTTGGTGAAAACGGGTCAAGGTAGCCCGGCGATTGGCCGGTGCCCCGTGCGTCCACCTGGATGACGACGTAGCCGTCCGGCACCCACTTTTCCGGATCGGCTGTCTCCCATCTCGCGTAGCGCCCGCTCGTGCCCTCCTTGAAGAGCGTCGGATGCAGTTCTTGCAGCTTGTCCCATAGGAGCTTGTACCCGTCCGCGAAGTGCACGTCCTTGCCATAAATCCCGTGCGCCAGGATCACCGGAAAGCGACCCTCAGCTTCGGGCCTGTAGACGTTGGCACTGAGTACGACTCCGTCATTTGCGGAAAAATGTACGTTCTTTTCGCGAAGCAAAGCATAAGCGGGCATTGGGGCGACCGAAGGACGAGTGGGTGCAACGCAATCATACCGAGCCTGCTCGAACCTGTGTGCTTTAGGTTTTCTCGTTCGCTGGTTCAGACGACGGTTGACAGGTCAACGAGGCGAAACTACTATTGCGGATGATCGCAGTAGACCCATTGCCGGCAATTGGTCGCCCGGTCGAGCGCATTGAAGACCTTCGCCTTTTGCGCGGCAAGGGCCAATATTCGGACGACCTGCACCTGCATGGAATGTTGCACGCGGTGTTCCTGCGCAGCCCCATCGCCCATGGGCGCCTGCTCGGCATCGAGACCTCTGCCGCGCGGCGACTTCCCGGCGTGCATGAAATCTACACCGGCGCCGACTTGCCTCGGGGGCCGACCGGATTGCCGCCGAGCATCGGTCCCCGGCTTGCCATCCTCCCAGAGCACGCGCCGTTCGAGCAGCCGATGCTGGCCCACGACAAGGTCCGTTACGTCGGCGAGCCGGTAGCGATGGTGATCGCCGAAAGCACCGCGATTGCGGAAGACGCCCTTCAGCTCATCACATTGGATATCGAGCAACTTCCTGCGTCACTCGGTGGCGCCGGCGACCCGCCGATTTTCGACTCCTGCAGCAGTAACGTTGCCGTGACGTACACGGCGTCGAAGGGTGACGCTCGACTGGCGAAGGCCGCGCCTTATGTACGGCGTGAGCGGTTGCGCGTACACCGGCATGCGGCGGTATGCTTGGAGCTGCGGGCCGTTCTCGCCAGTTGGGATGGCGCAGCCACAAAACTCACGGTCCTCGGGGCCGCCAAGGTTCCATTCCAGAATCGCCGCATCCTTGCGCAGCACCTCGACCTGTCGGAGGACTGCATCGACATGATCCAGGGCGACGTCGGGGGCAGCTTCGGACAGCGCGGCGAATTCGCCCCCGAGGATTACCTCGTGCCGTTCGCGGCCATGAAGCTCGGCCGACCGGTAAAATGGACCGAGGACCGGCTCGAAAACCTGATGCACGCCACGCACTCCCGGGAAATCGAGATGGAGGTCGAGATCGCGTGTGAGCGGGACGGCAGGCTCATCGCGCTTCGCGGGGAGGCGCGCGTGGACATGGGCGGCTATCTGCGCACTGCCGCCGCGATCGCGCCACGCAACGTCGCGCAGTTCCTGTCAGGTCCGTACCGCGTGCCGAACATCGAAGTGAACTCGCACATGGTGATGACGAACAAGACGCCGATCGGCACCTACCGCGGACCAGGCCGCTACGAGGCGGACTTCTTCCGAGAGCGGATGTTTGAACTGGCGGCGCAAGACCTGGGCATCGATCCGGTGGCCTTCCGTCGACTCAACCTGGTGACGAAAGAGGAGATGCCTTACCCCCTCGCGACCGTCCGCCCGCCGGAGAAGACAGAAGATCTCGACACTGGGGACTACTCGATCACCTTGGATCGCGTGCTGGCCGAGATCGGCTGGAGCCAAAAGCAGGCGCTGCAGGGAAAACTGGTCGAGGGGCGCTATCATGGCCTTGCCGTCGGTTGCTTTATCGAAGGCGGCGCCTCAGGTCCGCAGGAGAATGCGCGGCTCGTGGTGGACAAGGACGGCTCCATCTCCCTTTTCATCGGCTCGGCCAACGTAGGCCAGGGACTGGAGACCGTGTGCGTGCAGATTGCGGCTGACGCGCTAGGCATGCCGATGGAGGCGATCAAGGTCTTTCATGGCTCCACGACGTATTTGAGCGAAGGCTGGGGGTCCTATCACTCACGTTCTGTGGTGATGGGAGGATCTGCGATCGTCCGCGCAGCCGAAGCGCTGAAGGCGCGAATCCGCGAGGCCGCCGCCGCATCGTTCGGTTGCCGGCCGGAGGACGTCGAATTGCTCCACGGCCTGACCGCGCGTCACGGCGGACGCATCGTCCCCCTGTCCGAACTGGCCGGTCTCGAGCTTGCCGCGGACGGCTCCTTCACAAACAATTTCAAGCACACTTATTCATATGGCGCTGCTGCCGCGCACGTCACTGTCGACCCCCATACCGGGCATGTTGGCGTTGTCGATCTTGTGATGGCAGAGGATATCGGTCGCGTCATCAACCCGCTCACGGCCAACGGCCAGGCGGTAGGCGCGATGTTGCAGGGGTTGGGCGGCACGCTGCTCGAGCAACTGGTGTACGACCGGGACGGGCAATTGCTTACCGGCTCGTTTGCCGACTACCTACTGCCGATTGCCACCGATTTCCCGAAGCTGCGGGCGGTGATGCTCGGCAACTCGCCTTCGCTGCACAATCCACTCGGTGCAAAGGGCGGAGGCGAAGGCGGTACCGTGCCTATTGGCGGGCTGATCGCGAACGCTGTGGCCGCCGCCCTTCGCTCACTCGATGTGCAGCCGCGCGAACTTCCGCTTTCGCCGCCCAAGGTTTGGGGGCTCATCCAGGCGTCAGTATATGAGAATGACGCATGACCATGCCGACAACCGGGAATGCCGACCCGTTTGTCGAGATTTCGAATCTAAGGAAGGTCTACGCCGACACGGGGAAGTCCAGCAAGTCCATCACCGCACTGTAGGACGTAAGCCTTACGATTTCAAGAGGCGAGTTCCTCAGCATCGTGGGGCCTTCCGAGTGCGAAAAAAGCACACTGCTGTACTGCAAGGGGATGATAAGGATGAACTCGATCATTGGGCCCTACGGTTGATGATGGTGCGGGTACCACTTTAGACGCTTACGCCGGTACCATCTCAGTCGTTTTTGCCCTTCATGTCACCCCTTGGAGTCCGTCAGGCTTATACTGAACAAATG
>CAMBSA010000443.1 GCA_945869935.1 Bordetella parapertussis
CACCGCCTCGGGTTTGGTTGAGCCGTACACCACCACCACGCCGCCCTTTTTCATCACCGCGGGCAGGAGCCCAGCGTTCATGCCAAGGTTCACCTCGAGCAGGCGGTCCACGCCCTGGCCGCCAGTGAGCGCGCCCACGCGTGCGCCGACGTCTTCAGCGCGATAGTCGATCACCTCGTCGGCGCCGGCGTCTTTGGCCACCCCAGCCTTCTGCGCGCTGCCGGCCGTCGCGATCACCCGCGCGCCCCAGGCCTTCGCGATCTGCACCGCGTAATAGCCGACCGCGCCGGTGCCACCTGCCACCAGCACCGTCTGCCCCTTCACCGGTCCGTCGGCGGCGAGCGCCCAGTGCGCGGTGAGCCAGGGCACGCCGAGGCAGGCGCCGGTGACGAAATCGCAATTCGCCGGCAGCGTCACCGCGTACTGCGAGGGCAGACAGCAATACTCGGCGGCAGTGCCGTCGCCGCGCTGCCACTGCGCCATGTAAATCAGCACGCGCTCGCCGATGCGGCTTTTCGCCACGCCCTCGCCCACCGCGTCGATCACACCCGCGCCGTCCTGATGCGGCGTGATGCGCGGGAAGGCGAGCACCTTGGTGCGGATGCCGCTGCGCGTGTACATGTCGGTCGGGCTTAGCCCTGAACCGTGCACCCGCACCCGCACTTCGCCCGGGCCGGGTTGCGGATCGGGCAGGTCGCCCACGTTGAGCACGGCGCGCGCCGTGCCGGTTTCGGTGTACCAGGCTGCTTTCATGTAAGGAGATTCCCGATGTGTAGTTGATGAAAAGGCTCGACCTGTCAATGCATTGATGCCCGCAGGGAAACCTTCAGATGGCTGCCAATCTTTCCACTGTGTCCGGATACCGTCTGACCAGATTGATCAACAACGCCGCCTGGGCGTTCGGCTTTGCCCGGCCTTGTTCCCAGTTCTCGAGCGTGCGCACATTGGTTCGCAGGTAGGTCGCGAAAAGAGCCCGCGAGAGCTTCAACTGCTGCCGCAGGCGAACCAGTTCACGAGCCGAAATTTTCGGTGCGGGCTTGAACTCGATGGAATGAGTGCGAAGAGTGCGTTTCCCCTGACGCGCCTCACTCAATGCAGTCATGCCCTCGCTCAGTTCCGCGAACAAACTGCGCTTGGTCACTTTTTTCTCCTTCAGTGGTGCTTTCATGCAAACCTCCTTGCATCCAGTTCCGCCTTGAGCCTGGCACGCAACGTCTTGCGCTCGGCAGCTGTCAGATCCGCCGCTTCGGCCTTGTCGTACAACGTGTACAACCAGAATTGCGCTCCAGCAGTCCACCAGTAATAGATCACCCGCAAGCCACCACGCTTGCCCTTGCCGCGCCTGGTGTCGGCGAATCGCATCTTGCGCAAGCCGCCTGTGCCTTCGATCACGTCTCCGGACTCGGGATTCCTCATCAGGGTCATCTGGAGTCGGGCGAACGCGTCGTCGTCGAGGTAACTCGAACGGTAACGCTCAAACGCAGGCAGCTCGACGAAGAGCGCTTTCATTCATAAATTATACGCAATCTGCGTATATACGTAACCTGCGTATGAACGTTCACGCTCAGATTACTTCGCCGCTACCAACCCTTACTCCGCAAACCCCGGCGGCGGCACCCACGGCCCGATCACCCGTGCCACCTGCCCGGCGAGCGCAAGCAGCGGGATCTCGCCCCAGCGTTTGCCCACGAGCTGCACGCCGATCGGCAGGCCATCGTCCGAGCGCGCCATCGGCAGCACCACCACCGGGCTGCCGGTGAGATTGAAGGGCGAAGTCAGGCCGGTGCCGCCGATGAAGTACGGCACCTCGCGACCCTCCACCACAAGCGGCGTGCCGAAGGGAATATGGCCGACCGCGGGCGTGGGCGAAACCGGGCAGAGCAGCGCGTCCCAGTCGCCGAGAAAGGTTTCGAACGCGCTGATCAACGCATCGCGCCGGCCGAGGCTCCTGGCGTAATCGACGATGCTCGCGTGCGCGCCGCGCGCGAAGCCGCGAAAGATCGGCTCCACCGAATTCACCGTCGCCTTGAGATCGGCCACGCGCTGCGCCGCGCGCTCGGGCGCGGTCATGGCGCGCTCGGTGAGCAGGATCTCGCCCCAGGTCTCCCACACCTGTTCGAGATCAAAGTTCGCAGGCGTGGCGGGCTCGACGGTCGCGCCCGCTTGCTGCAGGCTTGCGGCGAGCTTGTGCAGGGCGGCGCGTGTCTCGCGCGTCAACGGCAATCCGCCGAAATCCTCCATCACCGCGATGCGCGCGCCGGCAAGCGGGCGCGACATCGACGGTTCGAGCGGCACCGGCGGGACGTCGATCTCGATGCCGTCGGGTCCGGCGATCACACGCAGCGCAAGTTCGAGGTCCTCCACCGAGCGCGCGAGCGGGCCGAGGCAGTTCATGTGGCGCACCGCGCGCGGCATGCCGGGCGGCTCGGGGATGTGGCCGGTGCCGGGCACGCGGAATTCCGAGGGCTTGAGGCCGTAGATGCCGCAGAAATGCGCCGGGATGCGAATCGAACCGGCGATGTCGCTGCCGATTTCGAGAAACGACAGCCCGGCGGCAACCGCCGCGCCTCCGCCGCCGGTGGAACCGCCGGGCGAGCAGCCGAGATTCCACGGGTTGTTGGTGCGGCCGAAGATCGGGTTGTCGGCGCGGTAGTCGGCCGATAGCGGCGGCACGTTGGTTTTGCCGATCAGCACGCAGCCCGCCTCGTGCATGCGTGCCGCCACCGGCGCGTCGCGCTCGGGCACGTGATGCGCGAGCGGAGGAAAGCCGCCGGTGGTGCGAAGGCCGGCGGTCTCGATCGCGTCCTTGAGCGTGATCGGCACGCCGTGCAGCGGCCCCCACAGGTCACCGCGCGCGATCGCCTCGTCCGCTTCTTTTGCCGACTTGCGCGCGCCGGCCTCGTCCAGGGTGCAGATCGCGTTCAGGGCCGGGTTGTGGCGATGGATGCGCTCGAGCGTCATCTCGAGCGCATCGATTGACGTGATTTCGCGCGAACGGATCGCCTGCGCGATTTCGCTTGCACTGGAGAAGGGATGGACGGGCATGAACGACCTCGGTGAGCGTGTTGTTCGGAAGGGATGTCAAAATACCTCATTCAGGTGCATCCAGACATCCCAACCGGAGAAAAACGTGTCCGACGTGATCGTGTTCAAGGCAGGCGGCTACCGCTATATCAGCGCGGTGTTCCAGTATTCCAGCGGCGTCGCGGCCGA
>CAMBSA010000444.1 GCA_945869935.1 Bordetella parapertussis
CCGCCGGAGGCGGCCCATTCGCTGATATCCCATCGTTCCATGCTCGTACACGCCGGGAGGATGACGTCCGCGAATTTCGCGTCGCCCTCCATCCAGATCGACTGGTTGACGACGAACTCCAGGTTATCGCTGCGGTACATGTCCGCGTAGCGGTTGCTGTCCGGGCCGGTACCGAAATTGCTGCCGCCGTATTTGTACATGAGGTGCACGCCCGAATGCCCCGGCGCGGGATAGCGCATCCGGTTGAACTGTCCTTCTATCGAACGCCCGTCGCGCGGACGGCCCTCGACTTCCTCGCCCATGATCGCCTCGGGCAAGAGCAATCGCGGTATCTGCGGCGCGGCCACCGAATTCAGGGACACCAGATGCGGCATGCGCTGGTACAGCATCAGCGGCTGCGCGGTGTTGACCAGGTCGCCGGAGATGCCGCCTTCCGCATACCCCGGAAACCAGAACGTATGATCGACCGGCGTGCTCCACTGAAGATTGCCCAGGTTGACGCCGGGACGCCCGAGTCCCTGCATCGCGATCAGGCACACCATTGACCGTGCCCATTGCTGGCCGGTCGGGCTGCGGCATGCGCCGCCCAGCACATTGCCCAGGCCCCCTGCGCCAAGATAGGTTTTCTTTCCGCCCCATTTTCGCGCCAGCCCGCGCACGGTGTGCGCCGGCACGCCGGTCTCGCCGGCCTGCCACTCGGGTGTCTTGGGCACGCCGTCGGTCTCGCCCATCACATAGGCGCGCCACTCATCGAAACCGTGGGTCTTGGTCTCAACGAACTTCTTGTCGTACAGGCCTTCGGTCATCCAGACCTGCGCGATCGCCAGCGCCATGGCGGTATCGGTGCCCGGCCGGGGTGCGATCCATGTCCCGCCGACGAATCCGGCGGTGTGATTGAAAAACGGATCGATATGCACCACCGGAATGCCGAGTTCCTTGAGCCACAGGCGACGCACGCTGCCTTCCTGCCCGCCATAGATGCCGCCCGTCGCCTCCGGATCGCTCGACCAGAAGACCACCATCTCGGCTTCCTTGAGCAGATCCTCGACCGTGCCATAAGGCTCGCCGCCACCCAGCCTGAGCGTATTGCCCCAATGGTGCGTGGCGCCCCAGTACCAGCCTTCCCAGCTGTCCGGATTGTGATTGACCTTGGTATGCCCGATCGCGTTGGCAAAACGGAACATGGCGCTCAGCCAGTAGCCGACATTGCCCCAGGTATGGTGCGAGGGATGATTGAAGGTAATGGCCGCGGGGCCGTACTTGAGTTTCACCCGCTTGATTTCATCGGTGACGATCTGCGTCGCCTCATCCCAGCTGATGCGCACATAACCCGCCGTGCCGCGCGTCTGCGGATTGCGCTCGCCCTGCGGATCGAAATCCACCCGCTTCATCGGATACAGGATGCGCTCGGGCGAATACACGATCGACTTCCAGTTGAGCGCATGCGGCGACACGGTCGCCTTTCGCGGCGGCGTGAAGGTCTTGCCGCGGGCCTCGATCGACCAGGTGCTGCCATCCTCCGGCGCAAGATCGATCGGCGTGACCCGGATGATCTTGTCGTCCTTGACGAACACGAAGCACGGGCCGCCATTGGTCATGGTGGTGAATCGCCGCGTGCCATCCGGCATCTGCGTTCCGGCCGTCCATCCGATGCGGTTGACGGCGGCGAGCAGTTGCATGAAGTGATAGGCCTCCTCGTCCGGCCCCGTCACCACCACCTGGAAATTCTTGCCCGCACTGATGCGCGCAAGCCAGTCCGCCGGCGGCTTCATGAACGCCACCGCGTGCTCGACATTGTCGAACTCGATGGTGACGTCCGGCTTCACCGCGAGATCCGCACTGCCCCTCATACGACCGTCGGATATGCGGAATGTCCTGCCCGCCTTGCGATTGCGCGTGACGATCTGGGCGACGTAGGAGCGCTCTTTTACGTATGCCGCGACCTTGGAATCAAGCTTTGCTGCCAGACGGACGGCTACAGGCAGCGCCGCGAGCATTGCCTTGAACTGCAGTTTCAGCGTCATGCATCGCCTCCCGCGAAGCAGCGTCGTTCGTCAGCAACCGCGCGCCGCCCGCTTCGCAGTAACGGGTCAGTCAAGGGTGACACCCGCGATCTTGACCAGGCGCCCGGCAAGCTCGAGGTCCTTCTGGAAGAACTCGGCGAACTGCGCCGGCGTGTTGGGCCAGAATTCGATCGCCTGCTCGGTGTACCAGCGATTGAGAAACTGTGCGTCTTCCCTGGCCGCGCGATTGACCACCGCGTTGACACGCTGCACCACCTCGGCCGTGACACCCTTGGGCGCGAAAATGCCGAGCCAGGGGCTGATCGAGAAATTCACGCCGAGTTCGCGGAAGGTGGGCGTGTCGGGCAGGTAGGTCGAGCGGCGCTCCCCCAGCATCACCAGCGGCACGAGCTTGCCCGCCTTGGCGAGCGGAAGAATCGCACCGGTGCCGGAGACCGCCATGTCCACCTGCCCCGCGATCACCGCCTGCATTGCCGGACCCGCGCCCTTGAAGGGCACGTGAAGGAACGGCACACCGACCTCCTTGGCGAGCCACTCCGCATACAGGTGCCCGATGCTCCCCGGACCGAATGACCCGAGCGACAGGGTGTTGGGCCTGGCTTTCGCGGTGTCCATCGCGTCCTTCATCGACTTCACGCGCCCCGGATGTCCGACGATGATCCCTTCGATGAACCCGGCATGCGCGACCGGAATCAGGTCCGTCCGCGGGTTGTAGGGCAGTTTGCGGAACAGAAAGGCGTTGAAGGTGACCGAGTCGTTGTTGGTGAGGCACAAGGTGTGGCCGTCGCCATCGGCTTTCGCGCAGGCCTCGATGCCGATGATGCCGTTCGCGCCCGGCCGGTTCTCCACGATCACAGGCTGCCCGAGCGACTCGATCTTCTGCGCAACCGCTCGTGACATCAGGTCGACCGCACCCCCGGGAGGAAACGGTGAAATCAGCCTGATGGGTTTCGCAGGCCATGCCTGCGCATTCGCCCCCCCGGCCACGACAAGTGCCACGAAACAGAATACAGCTCGCGCCTGCCTGCAAATAGTTACGGATTTCATAATCGTTCCTCCTCCTTTGATGAGCACACCCCTCCAGGGTGCATCGCACAAGCGCCACCCAACCGAGCAGGTCGATCGTGCCTCGCGGGAAAGGCAGCGGGCGCTCCATGGCTGCCGCGATCAGCACGCCCGCATTGCGCA
>CAMBSA010000445.1 GCA_945869935.1 Bordetella parapertussis
GGCGGTGCTCTCGAACATGGCGGGCGACTCGTGGGTGCCGCACAAGTTCCGCTACCTCTCCACGCGGCTGGTCACCGAGAACGGCATCCTGGTGATGGGCATCGCGGCACTCGGCATCCTCGTCTGGACTCAGGGCAGCGTCGCCCTGCTGGTGGTGCTCTACAGCGTCTCGGTGTTCCTCACGTTCGCGGTGTCGCTCTTCGGGCTTTGCGTGTACTGGCTTCGCCATCGCAATCAGAAGCGCTGGTTCGGCCGCTTCGTGCTCTCCGGCATCGGGTTCCTGGTCTGCGCAGTCATTCTTGCGATGCTGATGGTGGAGAAATTCACCGCTGGCGGCTGGCTCGCAGCACTGATCATCGCAGCCATCGTCGGCGCGTGCCTGTTCATCCGTCACCACTACGAATGGACAAAGGCGCAGATCCGCATCGTCGACGAGACCTTCTCCGGCATGCCCTTCGGCAGCAACGTCAAACCCGCCGCGCTCGATTCCGAGGCTCCCACGGCGGTGTTCCTCGTCGGCTCCTCGCGCGGCGGCGGCCTGCATGCGCTGCTCTGGGTGCAGCGAATGTTCCCCGGACATTTCCGCAACTTCGTCTTCGTCAACGCGCGCACCGTCGATGCCCATGCCTACGGCGGCAACGAGGACGTGGAAGCACTCAAGGTGCAGGCAAATTCCGCGCTGTCCTACTTCGTGAACTTCTGCAATTCCAAGGGCTGGGCGGCGAAATCCTATCTCGCCTTCGGCACCGACCCGCTGGACGAATTCACCAAACTCGCCGAACGCGTGCTCGCCGAGTATCCGAACTCGATTTTCTTCGCCTCGAAACTCATCTTCGAGTATGACAACTGGTTCGTGCGGCTGCTGCACAACCAGGCCGCGCTCGCGCTGCAACGGCGCTTTCACCTTCGCAACATGCAGATGGTCATCATGCCGATGAAGCTGGCGGTGTAGACGCCACGCCCGGGTGCCTTACAGGCACTGCGCACCTCCCCGTTGGGCGCAGAGCGCGTTGCAGTCGCGTACCGGCTGGAGGCCGACGGCGTGATCGCGCCGTTGACGGCGACCGTGCTGCCAAAGAACGTGTCCGAGTGGACAAGACGCTCTACGGAAACCCATTGCGAACAAGCAGCGCTTGTCTGGCGGCGTGGACGTTCAAGGAACGGTACGGCATTGAATTCGTTCGCCGAACCCGGCCGGGCTGTCCGGTTCTCGGGTCCGCACGCGACTACCGGCCCGTGGCGAGCACCCGACAGTAACAGGCAGAAAAGCTGGCCACCGATGTGGCTTCGACGCGACACGTATCGGCGGTGACGTTGCTTCTGCGCACGAACTCTTCCTCGTCAATGCCGTAACGTTCGGCCCCCGCGGCTGCCCGTGGAGCACGATAGGCGGGGTCAAAACCGGACAGTCCGTACCCTGCGAAATCCGAAGCGTCCAGCCATCGAACGCGATCCGCGGGCACGGCGCGGGATGCCGCGAACAGCGCGGACGGCATGCCCATCTCGGCAAGATATTCGCCCGTACGACGATCGGCGAGTTCCAGAAACAGCCGTGCCTGTTCGTCTGTCTCCACGCGAGCCTGCCGATCTCCATGGCGGCCATTCCATCGCCGCCCGAACTGTCCAGCAGGATCAGCACTCCGGCAGGAAACGGGTCGTCGTCATGCGGAGCGTCGTCGGCCGAAGAGCCTGAGCATGTGACGGCGAAGCCGATGCCAGCGCGGCGACCCATGCAACCGCAAGCGCCAACAGGATGGCATGGCAATCGACGGGTGATTTCAAAAGTACGTTCATGCCCGGGAAACTATACCCGACGCCTTTCGATCCACCGCCCGCAAATACCGCGTGCTATCTTTTGCCGCTCCTTCCAACCTGCGCAGGAAATACGGAAAAGTAACCATGCAGATCAATCTTCCCGATGTGCTCGCCGAGGTGAGCGCGGAATTCGCGCGCTACGAACAGGCGCTGGTGTCCAACGATGTCGCAGTACTCGACGAACAGTTCTGGAACAACCCGCTCACGCTGCGTTATGGCGTCGGCGAGAACCTCTACGGCTGGGAGGCGATCGCCGCCTTTCGCTCGGCGCGCCCCGCGGCAGGGCTCGTGCGCACCCTGGAAAACACCGTCATCACCACCTATGGCCATGACACCGCGACCGCCAACACCGAATTCGTCCGCGGCGTAAAGCGCGGCCGACAAAGCCAGACCTGGGTGCGCTTTCCTCAAGGCTGGCGCATCGTGTCCGCGCACGTGAGCATGATGGCCTGAGAAGCCCGGGCGAAGCCGCCGGGACTTCAATCGCCGCAGGCGAACTGCTTCAGTCGCCGGCGGCGATGCGCCAGACACTGCGCCCCGCGCCCTTGGCCTCGCCAAGCGCCGTCTCGGCGCGTGCCAGAAGGGCATCGGTGGTGTCGCCTTCGCGCTGCAACGCAAGCCCGGCGCATGCCGTGATGGAGACCGGTAAGCCCGCGGGCACAAACGGCAAACGCAGGCAGGCAACTACCTTTTCCGCCACGCTGGACGCCGCCTTGACACCTGCCGTCCCGTCCACGCCCGGCCCGGCAAGCGGCAATCGCTCGAGGATCACCACGAAATTGTCGCCCTCCAGCCTCGCCACCGTGTCGGAAGCACACACCGCCGCGCTCAATCGCCTCGCCACTTCCTTGAGCGCGGCATCGCCGGTGTCGCTTCCACGCATTTCGTTCAGCCCCTTGAAACGGTCGATGTCGACGGCCAGCAGCGCGATACCGCTTGCGGCAAAGCGCACGATCAGGCTGTTGAGCGGCTCATAAGCCTCCCGCGAGGGTAGCGCGGCTGCGCGCACCCACTCCAACTCCCGCAGCGGCTGGTAGGCAAGCAGCAGTTTCACGCCTTTGGCATCGACGCCTTCCTCGGCGCCTTCCCATCCGCGCAGTGCACGTTCCGCCTCGGGATTCGCCGCCGTCATCGGCTTCATCATGCGATCCCTGTCCGGGTGGAGGATGACGATCGGCGTCTCACCCTTGGCGACGAGGAAGAAATACCCCGCGCGCCCGATCGTTTCCCTGGCAAGGCGGCCAAGAAAGTTCGGATTCAGAAACGACACTGAGCCGCTGATCACGCCCAGGATCTGGCCGGTGCCCGACATCACCGGCACGGTGATCGCGATGCTCGGGGCGTTCGTCGCGCGGCCAAGGTAGGGTTGCGAGATATACGACCGCCTTGTGG
>CAMBSA010000446.1 GCA_945869935.1 Bordetella parapertussis
GCCGATGTTGCCGCCGGCACCGGGTTTGTTCTCCACGATCACGGGCTTGTCGAACGCTTCCTGCAATTTGCTCGCAAACGGGCGCGCTGTGATGTCGGTGGCGCCACCGGGCGGGAAGGGAATGACCAGCGTGATCGGTTTGCTCGGGAAGGCGGCGTCCTGCGCGTACAGGCCGGGCGCGGCTAGCGACATGAATGCGGCGGCTGTGAGCGCATGCAGTGCCGTACGAAGCGGATTGCGGGTCATGGTGGCATTCCTCGGATCAGGCGGTTACAGGGGATCGACCAGCTGGCTGTCGATGGTGAAACTGTCGAGCAGCACGATGCGCTCGGAGAATTTGAGTTTGCCTTCGACGCGTCGGACGCGATCCCGGTATTCGCCGGTGGCGAAGAGCTTGCTGTAGCCCTCGGAGTCGGAGTGCATGACCGCGAAGTTCGAAACAGAGGAGATCGCGTCCTGCGTGGCTTCGATTATCTGAAGCCCGCTGACGAGGTGCCGGCTATGGGCCCTCTGGTGGATGATCACGTCGCGGATGCACATCACGCGGTCGCGGCGCATTGCGTTCGAGTCGAGGTAGAGCAGCGAAGTGAAGAGGTTTTCCTCGAAGTTTTCCCGCGGCAGGATGTTGTACAGCGCATCATCGAGAAAGAAGCCCGGCCATTCGTCGAGCCGGCCGTCATCAAGGCATCGGGAATAGTCGTCGAGCAGTTCACTGATTTCGGCGCGAAGCAGCAGGCGGGCGGTATTCGATTCCAATCGGTTCGATTCCATGCGGTTCGAGTCCATTCAGATCGCCATCAGCTTGCGGTAGCCCTGCCAGAAGCCGCGAATCGCAACCTCGGTGACGAGGTGCTCCTGGTCCTCGACGGTGCGTCCGCCAAGCGCGATCACGCCGCTGCCGTCGCCCGCCTGCGCTTCGATCGCCTTCTGCACGAGTTCGATTGCCTCGGAATCCTCGACCGACACATAGCCGCCGGGACCGAGGAAGTTCGCCTGCTTCACCCTGAGCAGGCGCATGTCCTCGGTATCGCCCTCGTAGCCAAAATAGGTCCACACCAGCTCGAACTCATTGTGTGACTTGGGCCTGACCTGCCGGATCGTCGGCCGGTTTCGCCCCTGAATGGAGAGCATATTGGGGAAGATCGACATGATGCTGGTGACGATGCCGTCCCTGAATTCGTCGATATAGCGAAGCGAGGTCGTGTCCTCGAGATTGATGCCCGGCTTGAAGGTCTGAACCTGTGCGAGCGCACGGGCGGTGTCCGCCTCGCCTTCCATGCCGAAGGTGGTGAGCAGCGAATGCAGGCCGCCTCCGCCGAGGGTGGTGCGTCCGCGCTGGGTGGAGCGGAAGTTGCCGAAGCGCGAATTGAACGCGTGCAGAAGCGCTCCGTGGTAGGCGTCCTTCACGTTCTCCACGATGAGTTTCCAGTTGCCGCGGATGCGTTGACGCTGGTATCCAAGCAGGTACACCGGTCGAGCGAACGTGCGCTTGAGCCGCGAGGAGAGTTCCTCGCCCAGATACTCTTCGATCGGCGGTGCGGCGTCCGAGAACGATACAAAGATCACGCGGCTGAACACCGAAACCCGTAGCGCGGGCAGGCCGTGGCAGGCGGGATCGAAGTCCGGGGGATAGCCGCCGGCACCGTCGATTCCGCGCCGGTAGGGCACGCCGGTCAGCTTGCCATCGAGATCGTAGGTCCACTGGTGGTAGATGCAGGCATGCGAGTTCGCATTGCCGCGGCGTTCGCGGCGGACGATCGCACCGCGGTGCGCGCAACGGTTTACGAGCGCCGTGACCGCGCCCTGCTCGTTGCGCGACACGATGACCGGGACGGTGCCGATGTACGTGGTGATGAAGTCACCGGGATTGGGCAGTTCGCAGTCCAGTCCGGCGTAGCTCCATACCGGACCGCGGAAGATGCGTTCCTGTTCGAGGCGGAATATCTCCGGATCGGTGTAGACGCGGTAGGGGACCGACGAGACATCGCCTGCGGCCCAGTTGATCTGTTTCATTCCATTCTCCGTGGGTACGCTAGCCGAGCCTGCGCACGGTGCCATCCGCCGCGAGGCCTTCGCGGCGCCAGGAGTCCATGCTGCGTCCGAGGGGCGCATCGGTGATCTCGTAGAGCACCGCGTCGCGCGTCGCGCTCAGGTTCCGGTGGCAAAACCATGTCCAGTTCGGCACGACGAACACGTCATTTTCTTCCCAGTCGATGGTGGTGTCGCCGACTTCGGTCTTACCGCTGCCTTCCATGACGAGGAACACCGCGCTCGCGCTTTGCCGGGTGGCTTGCGTCTGCATCCCGCCGGGAAGCAGGCGGGCGTGCACGTCCATTGTGCTCAGCACCGGGCCGCCGCTAATTGAGTCTCGAAGGTACAGCGATACCGCGTCGAACGGATCGGCATGCGCGGCGGCGCTTGCGAGCGTGCTGCGCAGATCGCGGTAGGAAAAGAACACGGTGCGCTGCGCGGGAAGCAGTTCCGACAGATGTCCGGCCGAAGGTGTCGTACCCGCGGCGTAGGGGTTGTCTGCGGCGCTCAGCACGAGATCGGGTGTCTGGATCGGCACCTCACCGGGTGTTGTCGTGCGGCCGGGATGGTCGACATCGAAAAAGCGCAGGCCGAGCATCACCGCGAGCGGCTGGTCGAGGAAGTCGAACCAGATGTTGGCTTCGTTTCCGTCGTTGCCGTGGTCGTGCCAGCACCAGTTGGGTGTGAGCACGATGTCGCCGCGCGAGAGCATGCACTTGACGCCCTGCACGGTGGTGTAGCCGCCGCTGCCCGAAAGCCCGATGCGGCCGGCGTTGATCGTGTGCCGGTGCACCATCGCGCGCTCGCCCGGGTTGTAGAGCGAGTAGGCGGCGTACATCGTGTGCGTGGTGGCGATTCGGCCGCCGAGGGCCGGGTTCTTGAACACCACGGCACGGCGTTCGGCTTCCTCCACCGGCACCAGATCGGCGGCTTCGTGCAACTGCGGAATCACCTCCTTGTAGCGCCAGATATGCGGCGCACAGGCGGGCCTGGGTTCCTGGTTGACTGCGCCGCCCCGGAGTACGTTCCAGAACTCGGCGAGATGCAGGCGTTCGGCGCGCGCCGAGAGTGCTGCGGACCGCGCCGCGTATTCGGGTTTCATTGGGAGGGTTTTCCTGGAGGCGGGTAGGCTGGTATTGCAGTCGATTATAGGGACGGCGCAGAGGC
>CAMBSA010000447.1 GCA_945869935.1 Bordetella parapertussis
CGCAGAGCGCCGCCGGAATCCGCACCGAACCGCCCGCATCCGTGCCAAGCGAAAAATCCACCAGCCTCCCCGCCACCGCTACCGCGGCACCGCTGGAGGAGCCGCCGGGAATCCGGTCGCGCGCCGCCGGGTTTATCGGCGTGCCGTAATGCGCGTTCTCGCCCTCGAGGCTGAAGAACAGCTCATCGCACTGCGTCTTGCCCGCGAGCCGCGCGCCCGCCTCGAGCATGCGCGTGACGCAGGACGCGGTCGCCTCCGCCGGCGGGTGGGTGCGCAGCCAGTCGGGATTGCCGCAACCGGTGCGATGGCCCGCGACGTGGATGTTGTCCTTGATCACGAACAAGAGCCCGCTCAGCACGCCCTCCCCGGTCGGTTCGATTTCCAGCGCCTCGTAGTCGACGAGGCAATGCCACGGGTCATTCATCGGCATGCGTTTTCTCCTTGGCTGGCTCGCCGCTTGCTAACATCAACGGTATCAACTACAGGATAATTCCCATGGCCGACACCTACGCTTCGCTCAAACTCACCCACGCCGCCGCGCTGCGCGCGATTTCCGCCGGCATGGCAAAGGCAATCGGGATCAAACAACCCCAGTGCATCACCGTGGTCGACGAAGGCGGGCATTCGATCGCCTTCGTGCGCATGGACGGCGCCAAGTTCGTTTCGATCGACTCTTCGCACAACAAGGCGGTGAGCGCGGCGGCTTCGCGCGCCCCCACCGGACCGCGCGGCAATTCCGATATGGAGATCAAGCTCGCCATCACCACCCGCGGCCGCAACCTGTCGCTCAAGGGCGGCGTGCCGATCATTATCGATGGCATCTGCGTGGGCGCGGTGGGCGTGGGCTCCGGCACCGGCGAGCAGGACCGCGAGGTCGCACTCGCCGCGGTGGCGGCGATCGAAGGCGCGAAAATGGATTTCGTGTTCAAGGACTGAGCGGGTCAGCAACAGGATTGCTTCGCTGCGCTCGAACGAGCACAGGATTGCTTCGCTTCGCTCGAACGAGCACAGGATTGCTTCGCTTCGCTCGCAATGACAGCACGTCGTCATCGCGAGGAGCGTAGCGACGAAGCGATCTCCCCCGGCACCAAGGCAACTACCTACTTGCTCCACTTCGCGAACTCTTCCTCCTGCGCAGCCAGCAGCGCCTCGATGCGCTGGTTGGCGCCGGAGAGATCGCCGATCAGCTTGCCGTGGGCGATTTCCTTCAGCTTCGCGGGTTCCCCCGCCTGCATCGAGAGAGACTTCTCGATGCAGTAAGCAATCTCGGCTTCATCCGGCGGAAGAATCAGCACACCGCCGGTGGATGCAAGCACCACGTCGCCCGGCGTCACCGCCACGCCGCCGCAGGACACCGGAATGTTGATCGCCCCGCCCACGCCAATGAACTTGGCGGTAAGCACCGCTTCGCCGCGGCACCACACCGGCAGGTCGAGATGACGGATCTCCTCGAAATCGCAGGCAAGCCCGTCGAGAATCACCGCGGCGATACCGGATTTTTTCATCGCTGCCGCCACCACGCCGCCCATGCACGCATGACGCCGGTCGCCGAGGCGGTCGATGATCAATACGTCGCCCGGTCGGCAGCGGCTGACCACGTAATGCAGCAGCGCCGAGTCGATCGCCGGCATGCACACCGTGACCGCAGTGCCGGTGATCCGATGACCGGGATGCACCGCGCGGATTTCCGGATCGACAAAACCGTAATGCCGGAAGTGACCGATGGTGGTGGGATCGACGCCGCGCAGCCGGGCGAGCATGTCGGGATCCGCCTGGGGCGGCATGGGGCAGACTTTTAGCATGATTGATCCTCGGTGATATCTGCAATTGTGCCGGAATTCTCTTTACCGCCAAGACGCCAAGGCCGCCAAGAGAGGCGCGCCAGGAGCACCTTCGTGTCGTGTCATTGCGAGCGAAGCGAAGCAATCTCTACTCGGCATCGCGACAAGTTGAGATTGCGTCGTCGCTACGCTCCTCGCAATGACAAGACTCGCGGATTTCTTGGCGTCCTTGGCGGTTGGGTAGCGACTCCGCTGACAGGTCTGTTCACTCGAGCTTCATCCCCGCCTGTTGTATCACCTGCGCCCAGCGCTTGATCTCGGCCTGCTGGAAAACGCCGAACTGCTCCGGGCTGCCGCCCGCGGGTTCGACTGCGAGATCGGCGAAGCGTTTGCGAACATCGGGCAGCGCCATCGCACGCATGAGTTCGGCGTTCAGCTTGGCGACGATCGGATGCGGCGTGTTGGCCGGCGCGAAGATGCCGTACCAGAGCGACACCTCCATGCCGCTGTAGCCCTGTTCGGCAAAGGTCGGCACATCCGGAATCGGTGCGAGCCGCTTGTCGTGCGCCACCGCGAGTGCGCGCAGCTTGCCCGACTTGATATGCGGCACCTGCACCGGCGCGCCGTCAATGGTGAGCGCCACCTGCCCCGCGATCAGGTCGGCCACCGCAGGGCCGGTGCCCTTGTAGGGCACATGCAGCAGGTCTACACCCATGCGGTACTTGAACAGTTCACCGGTGAGATGCGGCGGGCTGCCATCGCCCGCGGAAGCAAACGCGTACTTGCCGGGCGATGCCTTGGCAAGTGCGACAAACTCCTTCACCGAATTCGCGGGAATGCCGGGGTTGATGCTCATCACCAGCGGAATGTTGCCCAGCAGGATCACCGGCGAAAAATCGCGCACCACGTCGTAGGGCAGCTTCTTGTTGAGCGTGGGCGCGAGCGCGTGGGTGGTCATCGTCCCCACCAGCAGGGTGTAGCCGTCGGGCGCGGCACGCGCCACCGCCTCGGTGGCGATCACGCCCGAGCCACCGGCGCGGTTCTCGACCAGGAACGACTGCTTCAGCGAATCCGACAGCGGCTGCGCGACGATGCGCCCGACGATATCCGCCGCCCCGCCCGCGGCAAACCCGCTGAGCATACGCACCGGCCTGGTCGGGTAGTCCTGCGCGAACGCGGGCGCTGCAAGCAGCGCGGTGACTGCGGCTACGAGGAGTTTGGAAATTGCTCTTTGCATGGTCAGACGGTCTCCTGCGTGATTCACGGCTTCTGGAATTTCTCTTGACCGCCAAGACGCCAAGGCCGCCAAGAAAAGCGCGTCAGGGAAATGCGTTTCAAGTCATTGCGAGCGAAGCGAAGCAATCTGCTTTATCGCCGTGCCGATAGAGATTGCTTCGCTTCGCTCGCAATGAC
>CAMBSA010000448.1 GCA_945869935.1 Bordetella parapertussis
GAACCGGCACATGTCCTGCTTTTCCTCAACGTTCATGCCGGCCATCGGTTCATCGAGCAGCAGAAGTTCGGGTTCGGCGGCGAGCGCGCGGCCGAGCTCGACGCGCTTTTGCAGGCCGTAGGGCAGGCGGCCGACCGGCGTCTTGCGAATGTGCTGGATCTCGAGGAAGTCGATCACCTCCTCCACCTTGCGGCGGTGCTCGAGTTCCTCGCGTTGCGCCGCGCCCCAGTAGAGCGCCTGCTGCAGGAAATTGCAGCGCATCTTCAGGTTGCGCCCGGTCATGATGTTGTCGAGCACCGTCATGCCGCGGAACAGCGCGATGTTCTGAAAGGTGCGAGCGATGCCCTGCGCCGCCGCCTGGTGCGGGCTCACCTCGCGGCGCGCGGTGCCCTTGTACGTCACCGTGCCCTGCTGCGGGTGATACACGCCGTTGATCACGTTGAGCATCGAGGACTTGCCCGCGCCGTTGGGGCCGATGATCGCGCGGATCTCGTGCTGCCTTACGTCGAAGGACACGTTCTGCAGGGCCTTGACCCCGCCAAAGGCGAGCGACACCTCCGCGATCGTGAGCACCGGTTCGCCGATACGGCGTTCGTGCGCGGTCGTCATGCCGCCAGGCCGCTTTCCGACGTAAGTAACGGCGGTCTCATGCCGCCTCCCTGGCGGCGTCCACCGGGAAGGTTTTCGCCTCGGCGATCGGCAGGGTGGCGGAGATCGAACCGGTGCGCCCGTCCTCGAAGCGCACCTGCGTCTCGATGAAGCATTCCGATTTGCCCGAATAAAGCGCATCAACCAGCACCGCGTATTTCTCGGCGATGAAGCCGCGTCGCACCTTGCGCGTGCGCGTGATCTCGCCGTCGTCCGGGTCGAGTTCCTTGTGCAGGATGAGAAAGCGGCTGATCTGCGAGCCGCCGAGCACCGGGTCGGCGGCGAGGTCGCGATTCACCTTCTCCACGCACTCGCGCACAAGCGCAAGCACCTCCGCCTTGGCCGCGAGGTCGGTGTAGCCGGAGTAGGCGAGATTGCGCCGCTCGGCCCAGTTGCCCACCGCTTCCATGTCGATGTTGATGAAGGCGCAGACGCGGTCACGTTTGTCGCCGTAGGCCACCGCTTCCTTGATGTAGGGAAAGAACTTGAGCTTGTTCTCGAGATACTTCGGCGCGAACAACGTGCCGTCCGCCAGCTTGCCCACGTCCTTGGCCCGATCGATGATGCGCAGGTGCTGGTCGGAGTCGAGATAGCCCGCATCGCCGGTGTGGAACCAGCCCTCCGCGTCCTTCGCTTCGGCAGTCGCCTCGGGGTTCTTGTAGTACTCGCGGAAAAGACCGGGCGTGCGCACCAGGATCTCGCCGTTCTCCGCCACCTTCAGTTCCACGCCGGGCATCGCCGGGCCGACGGTGTCGGGCTTCACGCCACCGTCGGGCTGCACGCAGACGTACACCGTGGTTTCGGTCTGCCCATAGAGCTGCTTGAGGTTGATTCCGATCGATCGGTAGAAGACGAACAGGTCCGGCCCGATCGCCTCGCCCGCGGTGTAGGCCACGCGCACCCGGCTCATCCCGAGCACGTTGCGAAGCGGCCCGTACACCAGCAGGTTGCCAAGAAAATAGACTAGCCGGTCGACGGCGCCCACCGGTTCCTTGGCATCCAGAATCTTCGCCCCGACGCGGCGCGCGACATCCATGAAGTAATGGAACAGGTTGCGCTTCACCCAGCCCGCGTCCTCCATGCGTATCGTCACCTGGGTGAGCAGGGCCTCGAGCACGCGCGGCGGGGCGAAGTAATAGGTCGGCCCGATCTCGCGCATGTCCGCCACCACCGTCTCCGAGGACTCGGGGCAGGACACGCAGAAGCCCGCCACCATCGACTGGGTGTAGGAAAACAGGTTCTGGCCCACCCAGGCCATCGGCAGGTAGGCGAGCATGTCCTCGTCCGGCCCGAGTTTCTCGAACTCGCAGTAGCCGCGGCCGGTGGCGATCATCGCCCCGTGGGTGAGCGTCACGCCCTTGGCGTTGCCGGTAGTGCCCGAGGTGTAGAGGATGGTCGCGACGTCAGTGGCGCTGCCCTTGTCGATCTCGTCCCTGAAAAACTCGGGATTGCGGCCGATGAAATCACGCCCGAGCGCCTGCACGCTCTCGAAACTCATCAGCTCCGGCTGCGCGTAGTGGCGCAGGCCGCGCGGCTCGTCGAACACGATGTGTTTCAGCGTCGGGCACTGCGGCAGGATCTCGAGCAGCTTGTCCACCTGCTCCTGGTCCTCGACGATCGCGAACACCATCTCGGCGTTCTGGAACACGAAAATGAATTCCTGCGCCACCGCGTCCTGGTACAGCGGCACCGGCACGCCGCCGAGCGCCTGCGCCGCGGCGAGCGCCCAGTAGAGCCGCGGCCGGTTCTCGCCGATCACAGCCAGCGTCATGCCGTGGCGGAAACCCAGCTCAGCCAGCCCCCCCGCGAGCAGTTCCACCTCGCGCGCGACCTCGCTCCAGCTGCGGGTCTGCCAGATGCCGAGGTCCTTCTCGCGAATCGCGGGACGATCGCCGCGCACCGCCGCGTGATGCAGCAGCAGCTTGGGGAAGGTATCGAGCAATGCCGCACCGGTATTCCCCGGCGCAGCCGAATTCGTCACCTTCGAATCCACGCGATTTTTCTCCTTTGGACCGCGGTGTTCCGATAGTCGGGGCGCTCTTTTCGATGCGGCGCCCTCGTGGAACCTGCCCGTATTGCTATACGGCTAATTCAGCCCGACTCTGTCAGCTCGGATAGTGCTCAACCTGAACGCTCATTTTAGTCACAGAACTTACGCGCAACTTACGCGCTCCAGGGGCGAGCGCGGGAATTTCAATACGTGAAGAATCCCCGCCCGGTCTTGCGCCCGAGGTAACCCGCCTCGACCATTTCCACCAACAGCGGCGCGGGGCGGTACTTCGGGTCCTTGAAGCCTTCGAACAGCACGTTCATCACCGCGAGTTGCACATCCAGCCCGATCAGATCGCAGAGCGCGAGCGGGCCGATTGGATGATTGAGCCCGAGCTTCATCGCCTCGTCGATCTCGGCGGCGGTGGCAAGACCCTCGGCGAAGGCGAAGATCGCCTCGTTGATCATCGGGCAGAGCATGCGGTTCACCACGAAGCCGGGGCTGTTCTTGATCTTCACCGGCGTCTTGCCGAGCGATTTCGCGAGCGACTCGGTG
>CAMBSA010000449.1 GCA_945869935.1 Bordetella parapertussis
CATGTGCTTGCGTTGATGCCCTTCAGGCCCGCTTCCTCGAAGGTGGGCGTGTCGGGAAGCAGCTCGTTTCGCGACGGTTGCGCGATCGCGATCGCCCGGAGCCGCCCTTCCTTGACTTGTGGCAGGCCCACGCCCGCGCCCGCGAGATAGAACTGGACGTCGTTGGCGAGAAGCGCGCCCACCACCTGCGTCGCTCCCTTGTAGGGGATGTGCGTCATGTCCAGACGAAAGGCCTTGTTGATCGCCTCGGCATACAGGTGCGGCGGCGAGCCGCTTCCCGGCGACCCGTAATTGACCTTGCCGGGGTTGGCCTGCGCCCAGGCGGTGAACTCACGGAACGTCTTCACCGGAATTGCTGCGGGGACGAACAGCACCGAGGGTGCGTCGATCATGATCGTCACCGGGTCGAAACGTTTCAGCGGATCGAATCCGAGGTCCTTGTAGAGGAACTGGTTGATGACGAGGTTATTGGTGGGTGCGACAAGGAAGGTGTAGCCATCGGCAGGCGATTGTTCCACCGCGCGGGCACCGATGTTGCCGCCGCCGCCGGGCCGGTTGTCGATTAGGAAGGTCTGGCCGAGTTCGGTGCGCAGACCCTCGGACACGATCCGCGAAACGAGGTCGCCCATCGCGCCGGGGACGTAGGGCACGACGAGTTTCACCGGTCGCTCCGGCCAGTCGGCGATTGCAGAACGAGCTGCGCCGAACAGGCAAATTGCGATCAATAACAGCGTCTGATTCGGACGTTTCATGTGGACTCCGGCGATGGCGGTCATTTCGGGAAAACCTGCTTTTCGGAGAGCCAGGGAGACATTTTCATTTTCTCCTTTCGCGGCGCCTGCTGGAAGGCCTTTCCGTTGTCCGGACGACTGGGCCAGACGTGCGAGCTGGTCACCGCCATCCGCGTCACGATCTGCTCGCGTGTGATGTTGAACACCATCAGGTCCTTGGCGAGCGCGAGCGGCCCCGAGTAGTTCTTGCGGATCTCGGAGGCCATCTCCGGAGCGGTATCGAAGTCGTTGAAAAAGTGGAAACCCACCGCGAGCCGCGGCTTGATCAGGTCGAATACCTTGCCCGCCTCGTTGGGAAGCGAGTGCACGTAACCTGCCATGCTGCGGGCACCGCGTTCGTCGTAGCCGGATTTCGCAACCAGCTGTGAGACCGTGTTGTAGGTGTCATGGATGACTATGTCCGCGTTCATCGCGTTCTCGACCATGAACCACGAGGGCGTCGTGTCGCCCGAATACACGAACACGAGGCCGTTCCATTCGAGGCGGAAGCTCACCGGCCCGTCGTATATGTGCACCGCGGGAAAACTGGTGATCTTTACGCCATTGCGGTCATAGACGACGTGCACTTTCGAATACTCGAATTCGTGCACGTTGATCTCGGCGCCGACCGCGGGAAGAAAGCCCACACGCGTGTCGGTGTCCCAGGCGTACGCCTCCCTTATCTTGTCCACGAAATGCTTCATGCCGTATTTCGGCTCGGGCCCCGACGGACCGTAGACCTCGAGCGGAACAAGTCGCCCACCCACCCAGCTGCCGACCCAGATTTGCGGGAAGTCGCCCACGTGATCGGTATGCAGGTGGGTGGCGAAATAGGCGGTCATCCGCTCGTACGGGATTTCCAGTGCCGCGAAATTGGTCTGGGTGCCGAAGCCGAAATCGAACATGAACTTGTCGCCGTTGCCCAGTTCCACCAGCCAGCCGGCGTTGGCCTGTGCCGGCCGCAGGAACGGGCGTTCGGTGCCAAGCGCGGTGACACGCATCTCGTGCGTGCCGAGTTCCTCGGTGTTCGGAAAGTAGTGCTCGCGATACTGCGGCTTCGGCTGATCGGACATTGCGTGACTCCTGTTCAGATGTCGATCCGCATCAGGTCGTGCGCGAGGCGCAGGGAGCCGGAGTAGTTCTTGCGGATGTCGCGCACCACGTCATCCATGAGGTGCGGGCCCATGAGTTCCACCGGAACATGGGCGGTGGATGCGCGTTTGATCACCGCGTTGGTCGATTCGAAATGCCCGAAGTGGGTTGCCACAAGGTTCTTGACGTTGGCGCGCTTGGCGATGATCCCGAGTTCGGTCGGACTGGTATGCGCGAAGATGCCGACACCTGATTTCTTGCGATGCTCGATGAAGGCCTCCGGGAAGGTGCACTCGTGCATCAGGTAGTCGGCATCCTGTGCGAGCTTCACCATCGACTCGCAGGGCGCGGTGTCGCCGCTGAAGGCGAGGACCTTGCCTTCGGCCTCGACGCGAACGCCGAAACACTCGCTGACTTCGCGAGGGATGTGCTCGACCCAGTCGCAGGTGATACGCACGTGTTCGTCTTCGTAGGCGAGGCCCGGCGAGCACTCGCGCACATCCGGGCGCACGGCCTCGAGATTGGTCTTTCGTGCCGGATAGAAGCTGCGTGCCCTGAAGTCGGTGTCAAAAGCGCCGCCTTCGAAGAGGTGGCTGCAGAAGTGCTTGGTGCCCTTGGGCCCGACCACGATCGGCGAGCCCTTGCGCGACCACATCCAGCCGGTGATCGCGAACAGGGGAAAGTCGCAGCAATGATCGTGATGGAGGTGAGTGAGGAACACGAACGGCACTTCTGCCGGATTGACGTTCGCCCGCACCATGTTGTGGGTGATGCCCGCGCCGCAGTCGAACAGATAGTGCCGTCCGTTGGTGAGCGTGAGAAGGATGCCCGATTGCGCGCGGTCGGGGTCCGGGAATGCGGCGCCTGTGCCCAGCATGGTGATATGCATTAATGTTCCTTCTGATCGGGATGGGTTTTGGAAAACGAATAGTGGATTCGGTGCATGCTATTTCACTTCGGCCGAGCTGTAGTGGCGTATTACCGGTGACCAGCGCTCGAGTTCTTCCTTCATGAACTTCGACAGGTCCTCAGGGGTACCGCCGACGGGTTCCATGTAGGCGCCGGCGAGCTTGTCCCGGGTGTCACGGTCGCGAAGCGCGATGACGAGATCGCGGCTCATGCGATTGATGATGTCGGCAGGCGTCTTCGCGGGGGCCATGACGGCCATCCAGGCCATCGCCTGGATTTCCGGGTAGCCGAGTTCCTTCATGGTCGGTAGTTCCTTCAGCGTCTCGAATCGTTCCGGACTGGTGACCGCAAGTGCCTTGATCCGTCCTGCCTTCGCCTGCGGCATCACCGCCACCGGCGGTACGCAGGCAAA
>CAMBSA010000450.1 GCA_945869935.1 Bordetella parapertussis
TGATGTTACCAATCCCCGCGCAGGAACGTCAGTCCCGCCATTTGGGATCGGGTATTTAATCCCTGAAAAAGAAAAGAATTGACGCAGCAGGGTCTTGCATGTATAAGGCGTGTGCAGAGTCCTCAAGCGCAGTAGCAGAACCGTTGAACCGCAGTCCGCATAGACGGTACCCAAGGTCGTCGTTTCGCTCCTCTTGAAGTTCTCGCGGTCGGGCACAGCCCGGTCTAAATTCAGTAATTAGTACAGGAAACGAAACTACATGAGCACCGGTACCGTTAAGTGGTTCAACGACGCAAAAGGCTTCGGCTTCATCAAACCTGATGACGGCGGCGAAGACCTTTTCGCGCATTTCTCCGCGATCCAGGGCAATGGCTTCAAAACCCTCAAGGAAAACCAGAAAGTGACGTTCGACGTCGCGACTGGCCCTAAGGGCAAGCAAGCCACCAACATCCGCCCGGCGTAATAGTCGAGCAGATGTAAAAAAGCCCGGGAAACCGGGCTTTTTTCTTTGGTGCTCGCGTAAAGGGATCAGCCCTTTTTCCACAAGCGCTTGCTCGCGCGACGCGCGCCCTCGGCAAGCGACTCAAGTTTGGCCCAGGCAATTTTCGAATGTCCGACCCGCGGCCCAAGCCCGCAGTCGGTTCCACCAAGCACGTTTTCCCGCCCGACCAGATTCGCATAGCGCACGAGCCGCTCGGCCACCAGATCCGGGTGTTCGATGAAGTCGGTGCAGTGACCGACCACACCGGGAACCAGCGTGGCTCCGTCGGGAAGCTTTATCTCCTCGAAGACATTCCACTCGTGCTCATGGCGAGGGTTTGACGCTTCGATCGAAAAACTGCCCGCGTCCACCTTGAAAATGATGTCGATCACATCGCGGAGCGGTATGTCGGCTTCGTGCGGACCGTGAAAGCTTCCCCAGCAGACGTGCAATCGCACCTTTTCCCTGGGTATCCCCTTGAGTGCATGATTGAGGGCCTCCACACGCAGGGTGGCGTACTTGCGGTAGTCGGCGACGCTCATCTCGGGGTACATCTGCCAACCATCGGGCAGGTCAGGGTCGTCAATCTGCAACAGGAATCCGGCATCGACGATGGCGCGATATTCCTCGCGCATAACATCGGCGATCGCATACACAAACGCCTCCTCGCTCGGATAGTGCTCATTGCGCAACCAGTGCTCGATGGTTCCCGGCGTATTCGCCGGCAGGAAAGCTTCGGCGACGTTCTTTCCGTGCAGTGCCGTCCGAAAGTTTTCGAGATCCTCCTTGAGGAACTCCTGACCCACGTACTTGAGCGGTTCGACACAGAAAACCTGCGACTTGCTCGGCCCGGCCCCCGCAAACGCTCCAAATCCACGCCCCCCGGATGCGAAATATTCGGGAAAGCGCTTTACGTCGCGACTGGCGATACTCAGGGGCTTGGGTCCTTCTCCTGCTTTATAAGTCCGCGTGACAAAGCCCTCCAGCCTTTCGCGGACGTAGTTGGTGAAATTCGTCTTTCCGATTTCGCCGTCGTTGACGCTGTCCAGGCCGCAGGCGATCTGCCTGTCGACCACCTCCGCCACTTCGGCACGCAACCGCTTCGCCACCTCCGCCTTGTCGTACAACTCACCCTGCGCACGCGCAAAAATCATCTTGCGCAATTCGTCGGAACGAGGGAGCGCTCCCGCATGCGTGGTAAGAATCCTGTCCGTGCTTCGTGCCATGTGCTTCTCCGTTTGTTCAGACAAGTGCGCCTCGATTCGACACTCCCGGTTCGCGGCAGCCTTATCTACGCGTCGAGTCGGGCGCCAAGATCAAACGCAAGACACAGTCGTTGCTCCTGATTTTCCGGAGGCAGCGTCACGGTGTCATGCCAGAAGTAAGACGGAAATGTCACCACGAGTCCGGGCTCCGGCTTGACAGTGCGAGTCAACGGCTCCCGGCTCAACCGGATGTCATTTCTCGGCATTCCGAATTTGATCCAGCCTGCCTGGCCGCCATCGGGCTTGTCCACTACGCTTGGCACATCAACGTAATACACACCGCTCAACCACCCTGCAGTATGAATATGCGGAATCATCTTGCTTCCGCCCAGCATACGCACAGCCCACAGATTGAGGCCGAAGGACTTTGGCACGCCGCGGACAAAAGGATGCGCCGGGTCGTACGCGGATAGCCCCTCGATACGGCGCTGCAACGCAAACGCAATAAGCAATTTCAGTTTCTCGATCGCGGCGTTGCCGTCATTCGCGAGGTTGCCGCTGTGCCAGCAACGGTGGGTCGCGTTTTCGGGCGGATCCTCCCGCATTGTCGGATGGTTGGTCGCAAACACGGACAACTCCCGATTGAGTGCCGCGGCTTCTTCCGCACCCCACCCTATGTCTGCGGCTCTGACGTTGAGGACGAACGTCTCGGGATCCGCGAGCCACTTCTCGTCGTCGGTTCTTCCGGCATCCGCAAGCGCGAGACTGCGTAGCGCAAGCGAACGCACGTCATACGCGTTCAGGGCGAGTGCGCGATCGAACTGCTCGACTGCCTCGGCCGCGTTCCCTGATTTGAGAAGACACTCCCCGGCGCCCGAGAAAGAGTCGACATCTCCGGGATTCAGCTCCGAAGCCCGCCTGAAATTGCGGATGGCATCTTCGAACCGATCGAGTTGCAGATACATGCGCCCTAGTGCGTAACTGGCCGGGGCATAGTCAGGGTGAATCTTGTTCAACCGGATAAAAACGCTGATCGCCTGCTCCCGCCTTCCCGCGCCATCGAGATTGGTGGCAAGGTTACGAAGAAGAACCGGGTGGGTCGGCGAATATTTCAGCGCCTTCTCGCACAAGGCGATCGCCTCGTCGAACCGCTGCTGTTCGTTCAACAGCATCGCGAGGTTGGCGTAGGCATCCGGAGTGCGCGAACTCAGTCGGATTGCGGTCTTCAACAACTCTTCCGCTCGGACGTAATCCCTCATCTGCCCGAGAAGCAGACCGAACCTCGTCAACGCTCTCACGTTCTTGGGACTGAGCCCGAGTGCCTGCTGGTAATACCGCTCCGCCTCACCCCGCTGACCCGACTGGTGCGCCTGCGCCCCGGCAGCGAGCAATTGCTCTACGGCTTCGGCGCTCATACTCTTGCCTTATCGGTCATGGTTGCCCCCCGGACTCGATTTGACGTCGCGCAGGACGTTCAGGATTTGCCGCGGCGGC
>CAMBSA010000451.1 GCA_945869935.1 Bordetella parapertussis
CGGTTGCACCGGCGGCGAGTTTGAGGAAACTGCGTCGCGGCAGGTCAAGGTCGGAATCGTGTTGGAGGTTCATTTCATTCTCCCGTGGTGGTGGTGCCGTCGCGCGCACGGCGCTCCTGAGTGCGGCCGAGCGCAAGCGCCAGGGCGAACCAGCCGGCGGCGATCGGCACCGTGGCAAGGGCAATCGCCGACAGTTCCAGCCCCGCGCCGCGCAAAGTGGTGAACAGCCAGCCGCAGATCGTATCCGCGCCGCGGAACACCACGATATCGATGATGTTCTTGGATTTGTATTTTTCTTCCCGCGTGAGCACGGTGAAAAGAATTTCCCGCGCCGGGTTGGAGAGCGCGAAGTTGGCGGTGCGCTGCAAGGCCTGGAAGCCGATGACCACCAGCAGCACCGGGGAGAACGCCAGCACCGCAAAGCCGATGCCGAAGACCATAGGCAGGAAGGCCGCCGCCGGGCCGACGCCGTAGCGCTTTATCAGCCGCCCGGTGGCGAGGCACTGGACGATGATGGTGAGAATGCCGACCGCGAGGTCGATCGAGGCGAAGATCCGGGTGCGCACCGCGGGATCGTCCGAGGCGGAGGCGACGATATGCGCCTGTTCGAAATAGAGGAAAGTGCCGGCGAGCGAGAGCAGGAACACCCAGAGCGCGATGCCGCCGAGATAGGGCGAGCGAAACAGCAGCACGAAGCCGTCCAGCCAGCCGCCGCCGAGCGTCTCGCGGTCGGGGGAGGCGGATGCAGATGCCGCGGGTTTGTTCTCCGGCGCGGTGAGCGCGGCGCGTTCCAGCCGCGAGGCGCAGAGCACCGCGCCTTCGAGCAGGAGCGCGGCGACGATCAGAAGGTTCACCGGCCCGAGCGGCACCGCGAGCCAGACGGTGAGCAGGGGCCCGAGCAGGGCGCCCGCCGAGCCGCCGGCTGCGATGAAACCGAACAGGCGCTTGCCCTGTTCGCTGGAGAACAGGTCCGACATGAAGGACCAGAACACCGACACCGCGAACAGGTTGAACACGCTGATCCGGACGAAGAACACCCGCGCCACCGTCTGCTTCTCTGCGCCGACCATAAGCAGCAACCAGAAGATTGCAATGTTCAGCACGAAGAAGTGATACACGAGAGGAATGAAGCGCTGTCGCGGCAACCTTGCCACCAGGGCGCCGAACAAGGGCACCGCCGCGAGCATCACCGCGAAGGTCGCGGTGAACAGCCACTGCAGGTTGCGCACGCCGCCGACGATGGCCATCTCGTCGCGCAAGGGCCGCAGCACGTAATAGCCGGCGAGCAGACAGAAGAAATAGGCGAAGGACCAGAGCATCGCCCGGGTCTCGCCGGCACGGACGGCGACCAGGCGTTCAAGCAGGCGTTCGGCAAGCCCGGTTGGACGGTCGGCGGAGGGAGTATTCATGGCGGCCTATTCTAGAGGACCGGGCGATGCCCTCGGCGACGCAGCGGATCTCGCGGAGGCGACGTGCGGCCCGCTCAGGCGTATTCCCGTAAAATCCGGGCACGCTTCACCCTGCACCGTCCGAGCGCATCACCCGAGGAGCACCGAGCCGATGACCGTCCCCCTGAAGCATCGCCTGTCCGCACGGCTCGCGTTTTCTGCACTCGTGCGGTGCATCGCGGTGGCGCTTTCGGCGATGGTCGCGGCGCCCGCGGTGCTGGCGCAAGGGGCAAAACTGAAGGTCGGTATCATCCTGCCGCACAGCGGCGGATTCGCGCCGCAGGGCATGGCCATCGAAAACGGATTCCGGCTCGCGCTGCAGGAGCAGGGCGGGCGCCTCGCCGGACGCGACGTCGAGTTCGTGCGCGCGGACGAGGACCCGGATCCGGCACGCGTTGCCGAGGCGGCGGCCCGGCTGGTGAGCACCGACAAGGTGGACGTGCTGCTCGGGCCGCTGGGTGTTGCAAGCGCCTCGGCGGTGGCCGGCGTGACCCGGGAATCCGGAACGCTGCATTTCCTGCCCGCGGGCGGCGTCGCAGGACTCACCGGCGCGCAATGCGCGAAAAACATCTTCCGTACCTCGTACTCGTATTGGCAGTCGGGCTACGCGATCGGTATCGAGATGAGCCGCCGGCCGCGGGTCAAGACCATGGCGTTCGTCGCGGTGCGATCCGCTGCGGGCGAGGAGCTCGTCAAGGGTTTTCGCGATGGCTTCGTCAAGGGCGGCGGCAAGATCGGTCGCGAGTTGTGGCTTGCGTCCCCGGTGGGTGAGTTCAAGGCGTCGCTCGACGAACTCGCGCTCAGCCGCCCGGATGCGGTGTTTGCCGCATTCACCGGCGCGACCGCGGTGCGTTTCATTCGCGAGTACGCTGTCTCGGCCCTGACAAAGACGACGCCGCTTGTCGGCTCGGGTTTTCTCACCGAGGGCCTGCTGGACGCGGCGGGAGCGTCGGCGTCGGGCATTGAGACCGCGCTGCACTACGTCGACTCGATGGAAACGCCGAAGAACAAGGCGTTCCGGCTTGCCTACGTGAAAGCCTTCAAGCAGCAGCCCGACCTGAATGCGGTGGCGGGCTACGACAGTGCCTATCTGCTGGCCGCCGGGCTGAAGGCAACACGCGGCGACGCTGCGCGCCCCGCCGAGATCATCGCCGCGATCGAAAAGGCCCCGGTCGACAGTCCCCGCGGACCGTGGAAGCTTTCACGAGCGCACAACCCGGTGCAGGATCATTACCTGCGCAAGGTGGTGGGCGCCGAGAGCCGGATCAACGGCATCGCGGTGCGCCAGCTCGATGATGATCCGGCCAATAGCGCGGCCTGCAGGATGGGCGGCTGAGACCTGCCTTTCGTGCTTCAGTCCGTCCCGATTCCCATGAGCGCCGGCACGCTTCCTGTCACCTGGGCGGATGTCCGGGCCGCCGCGACGCGGCTTGAAGGGCGCGCGCACCGCACGCCGGTGATGACATCGCGCACCGCCGACGAACGCAGTGGCGCGAGCGTGTTCTTCAAGTGCGAGAATCTGCAGCGCATGGGGGCGTTCAAGTTCCGTGGCGCCTTCAACGCGTTGTCCAGCCTGTCGCAGGCCGAACGCAGCCGCGGCGTGCTCGCGTATTCCTCGGGCAACCACGCGCAGGCGGTGGCGCTCGCCGGCCGCGAACTCGGCATCCGCGCCACCATCGTGATGCCGCAGGATGCGCCCGCGGTGAAAATTGAAGCAACGCGAGGCTA
>CAMBSA010000452.1 GCA_945869935.1 Bordetella parapertussis
GCTGAAGATCGCAAATCGTCCTACCGTGAAAAATCCGATGAATCGCAGAAGGGAGACTGCAATGAAAAGGGGTTCTGGCTTATTCAGGAGCGTGTTGATCCTTGCCACGGCGTTCGGCCTTGTGTTCGCCGCCACCGGGGTCACGGCGAACACCAAGAGCGTGAAAAAGGCACAGTTCCACGGCGCGATCGCGCTCGACCGCGAGCTCGGTCGCAGCGGATTCGCGGTGGACCGGCCGACCGCGCGGAGTGCTGCAGTCGAAGCCTTGAACCAATGCGGCGGCGGGCGCTGCGAAGTCGTTCTGGCGTTCAAGAGCAGTTGCGGATCGCTCGCCAGCCATCCGAAGACAAAGCAGTGGGCGACATCCTCCGGCGCAACGCGCCAGGAGGCGGAGACCAAAGCACTCCGTCGATGTACATCCGCAAGTTGCGAGATCGTGGTCTGGGCCTGCAATCGCTGATCGATCACGTGGTGCAGGCGATGACGCGTACCGGGAGCGTCACTGCGTACGGTGCTTTCGGGTAACCTCGCCACGAGCCCTGACTTGCCCCCCGAATGAAACCGATCGCTTGAACTTACCCGCGGAAATCCATGTCGCCATCATAGGCGGCGGCCCGGCCGGCCTCATGGCCGCTGAAGTGCTTGGGGGAAATGCGGCGAGCGTGCATGTATTCGACGCAATGCCATCGGTCGCGCGCAAGTTCCTGCTTGCCGGCAAGGGCGGCCTGAATCTCACCCATTCCGAACCGATCGAACCGTTTCTCGTCCGCTACGGCAAGCGACGATCTGAAATCGAAGCCCTGTTGTCGCATCTCGCTCCGACCGCGCTGCGTGAATGGGCCCACGGCCTTGGCATCGAGACCTTCGTGGGGAGTTCCGGCCGCGTGTTTCCCTCCGACATGAAGGCAGCCCCGGTGCTGCGTGCGTGGCTTCACCGCCTGCGCGAATCGGGCGTGCGGTTCCACATGCGACACCGCTGGGTTGACTCGACGCCCGAGGCAAGTCGGCACAGGCTGGTATTCGACTCCCCCGGGGGACGCATCGAATGCCGTGCCACTGCGGTGGTTCTTGCCCTTGGCGGCGGAAGCTGGGCACGGCTTGGGTCAGACGGCAGGTGGGTATCCATGCTGCGAGATCACGGTGTTGATGTGGCGCCACTCGCTCCTTCCAATTGCGGCTTCGATGTCGCAACGCGCGCGGGAGCGGGCTGGAGCGAGCACTTCCGCGAAAAATTTGCGGGACAGCCACTCAAGACCGTGGCCGTCAATGTTCCTGAAAAATCGGGAACCGCGGACAAGCGCATCGGTGAATTTGTGATCACACAGACCGGAATCGAAGGCAGCCTGATCTACGCGTTCTCTGCCCGCTTGCGCGACACGATCGCGGCGCAGGGCAGCGCGACACTGCTCCTCGACCTCGCGCCGAACTGGGAGGAACCGAGGCTTGCCGCCGAAATCGCCCGACCGCGCGGGTCACGCTCGCTCTCCAGCCACCTCCAGAGCCGCACCGGAATGAAGGGGCTGAAAATGGGACTCCTGCGTGAAATCGCCGAGCCGGATGACTTTGCCGACGCAACCCGGCTCGCATCGAAGATCAAGGCACTGCCCATCCGTCTCGCCGCCACCCGACCGATCGATGAAGCCATCAGCAGTGCGGGTGGCGTGCGCTTTGAAGGGCTGGACGATCACCTGATGATCCGCTCGATGCCGGGCGTCTTCTGTGCGGGCGAAATGCTCGACTGGGAAGCGCCCACCGGCGGCTATCTGCTCACCGCCTGCATGGCGAGCGGACGCGCGGCCGGCACGGGCGCGCTTCAATGGCTTGAGAAAATGGAGGAGACCGAACAATGCAACTGACACTTCATCATTTCAACAACTCCGTCTGTTCGGAAAAAGTACGGATGGTGCTGAATGAGAAATCACTGAGCTGGGAGAGTCGCGAAGTCGATCTGTTCAGGGGCGAGCAATTCAGGCCCGACTACCTCAAGCTGAACCCCAAGGCGGTTGTGCCTACGCTGGTCCACGGCGACAAGGTGCTGACTGAATCGACACTGATTGCCGAGTACCTCGACGAGGCGTTTTCGCAACCCCGGCTGTCGCCCGAGGCACCCTGGGACCGCGCCCAGATGAGACTCTACTCGAAGATGTGCGACGAGGGCCTGCATCAGGGCGTGGCCGTCCTCAGCTACGCCGCGATGTTCATGGACAGGCTGCGGGCGATGACGCCGGAACAGCTGAAAGTGCACCTCGACAAGATCGTGGACCTGGAACGCCGTGACCGCCAGACCTCGATCTATCAGTCCGGCGTCGAAGCACCGCACGTGTATCGCGGTGTCGTTGCTTTCGAAAAAGCGTTCCAGAAAATAAACAAGGTCCTTGCCGACGGACGTTCCTGGCTTGCGGGTGACCGCTTCAGCCTCGCGGAAATAAACCTTGCCCCCTACTTTGCCCGGCTGGAGTACATGAGCCTGCTCGATGTATGGACAGGCGACAGGCCGCTCGTCACGCAATGGTTCACCCGGATCAAGGACCGCCCTTCGTTCAGGACTGAAGTGATTTCCTGGATCCGCGAGGCGGAGTGGTCGGAGATGCGAACCGCCGGGACGCGAATCCGGCCGCGCGTCGCCGAATTCCGCGAGAACTATCTCGAGACCGACTCGGGCGCGCAGATTTACTGACGAATCTGCGGACGAAACTACGGACGAATCCCGGCCTCGCGCCGCCCGAGGAGAAGCCTCAATTCGTGCAATTCACCTTCGAGCCCACGGATGCGGTCAAGCAGCCCGATCGCAAGCGCGACGGCCGAGGTGTCGAGGTCGAACTCGTCGCGGAGGCGGCAGGCCGTCCGCACGATGACAACGCACTGCCCGCCGAACGTGCGCCGCGTCGATTGCATGTCCATCGGAACGAGAACACCGTAGTCAACCAGTTCAAGCACTTCGGCCTCGCTCAAACCGGACGATTCGGCCAATTCTGCGGCGGAGAGTTCGACGCGCGGATCCAGCCACTCCGCTTCAAGTACTTCGATAGTCATTTTCCAGCCTCCTGATCGAAGTGCCCGCGGGGATTGAAGGTCGATCCTTCCGACAATTCCTTGAGCAGCTCCTTTTCCCTGTCGCTGAGTCGTGTGGGAATCACGATCTGCACGATTGCGAACAAATCGCCCTCG
>CAMBSA010000453.1 GCA_945869935.1 Bordetella parapertussis
CCAGCGCAACTGGGCCTCCAACGCGGATGAGATCATCCGCGCCTATGGCGAGGACAGCGCGGCGATACGCGCGAAACACCCGCATCGCTACGCGGTGCCCTACGGCCCCTCGGACGACGAAACGCTCGATATTTTTGCGCCGGCCACTCCTGCCCCGGGGGGGAAGGCGAAGATTCATGTGCATGTGCACGGCGGCAGCTGGCGCAATCTCTCCAAGGACGACGAATCCATCATCGCGCCCACCTTCACCTCGCACGGTGCAATCTGCGTGATCCTGAATTTCTCGATGATCCCGAAGGTACGTATCCCGCAGATGGTGGCTCAGTTGCGCGGCGCCATCCGCTGGGTGCACAAGCACGCGGCCGAGTTCGGCGGCGATCGCGACCAGATCCATCTTTCGGGCCATTCATCCGGCGGTCATCTCGCCGGTGTGCTGATGACCCGCGACTGGACCGAGGACGGCCTGCCCGCCGATGTGCTCAAGAGCGGCCTGCTCATCAGCGGCATGTTCGACCTGCGGCCGGTGATGTTGTCCGCACGCAGCAGCTACGTCACGCTGTCGGACGCCGAAGTGCGCGACATGAGCGCGATCCTGCATATCGACTGCCTGCGCGCACCGATCGTGCTTTCGTGGGGCGGGCTCGAGTCGCCCGAATTCCAGCGCCATCCCCAGGCGTTTGCCGCCGCGGTGAAGGCGGCGGGCAAGCCCGTCACGACGATTCCCTGCGAGGGCATCAACCATTTCGAGATCCTGCAGCAGCTTGCCGATCCGAAGACGCCGCTGTCGCGCGCCGCGCTCGGGCTCATGGGCCTAGGCGGCTGAGCTGCTTCCCCAATCAAGAACACACGGAGTTTCCCATGCTGAACGGATTCAGGATCTACGACGCCGACGCCCACGTGATGATGACGCCCGAGATGTGGCGCGACCTGCCCAAGGAATACCACCTGCGCCGGCCGCGGCCGATCTCGATCGGTGACTCGGCCGACCTCGCCCACTGGCGCACCGCCTGGCTGCTCGATGGTCGCATCGAGCCGCATCCCTACGGTCCGGGCACGCACGCGGCGAACAACCCCGGCATGACCATGGTGGAGTACGGGGCCAAGGCCGACAACGCGGGCGACTTCAACGCCGAAGGCCTGTCGATCGGCTGCGTCACCCTCGCCGATCCGGTGGCGCGCCTGAAGGAAATGGACAAGTTGGGCGCGGAAGTGCAGATGCTGTTCCCGAGCACGCTGTACGCGACCATGACCGCCGATCCCGGCTACGAGGCGGCGCTGTTCCGCTGCTACAACCGCTACATGGCGGCGCAATGCAAGCATTCGCCCAGGCGTCTCAAGTGGGCGGGCCTGCTGCCGATGCGCGATGTGAAGCTCGCGCTCGAGGCGCTGGACGAACTGCTCAAGCTGGGCGCGGGCACGGTGATGGTGTTCGGCACCGTCGGCGAGCGCATGCAATCGGACCCGGCCTTCCGGCCGATCTGGGACGCGATCGCGGCCTCGAAGATCCCGGTGTGCGTGCACATGGCGATGAGTTTCCCGCCCTTCGACCAGCTGTGTCATTCGATCCAGGACGCCAACATGATCGGCAAGGCGATGCCGGCGCAGATCGGCTTCGTGGCGCTGGTGGGGCACCGGATGATGGAGCGTTATACCGACATGAAGGTTGCGTTCCTCGAATTCGGCGGCGAATGGATTTTCTATTCGGTCGGCCGCATGAGCCACTACATGGAGATCAACAAGCGGCGCATGGCCGATCCGTCGATGCTGCCCAAGCAGACGCCCGAGGAAATCGTGAAATCAGGCCGCTTCTTCCTTGCGGTCGAATCCAGCGACAAGATGATGCCGCACGAACTCGCGCTGCTCGGCGACGGGCAGCTTTTGTATTCGTCCGACTTTCCGCACGGCGAAGGCCGCGACAGTGCGGCGATGGAGATCATCGAGCGCACCGACATCACCAAGGAACAAAAGCAGAAAATTCTTTGGGACAACGCGGTGAAATTCTTCGGCGAACCCTGAGCGGGAGCTAGGCATGATCCGGTGCCTTGTCAGGCTTGTTTTCGCCGCTCTGCTTTTCGCAAGTAGCGTCGCGTTCGCGCAGCAGGACTGGCCGAACAAGCCCATCCGCCTGATCGTTCCCTATGCGCCCGGCGGCGCGGGCGACCTCGCGTTCCGCCCGATCCTGCCGGCGCTCGAGGAAAAGCTCGGCCAGCGCTTCGTGATCGAGAACAAGCCCGGCGCCTCGGGGAACATCGGCGCGGGGGAAGTGATGCGCGCCGCGCCCGACGGCTACACGCTGCTCCTCGCCGGTGGCAACAACTTCGTCAGCAACCAGTACCTGTACAGGAAGATGACGTTCGATCCGCTCGCGGTGTTCGATCTCATCGTGCTGCTGTCCAATTCGCCCACGGTGGTGGTTGCCAATCCAGGGCTCCCGGTAAATTCCCTGCGCGAGCTTGCGGCCTACGCGAAAGCGAATCCAGGAAAACTGAACTTTCCGTCGCCGGGCGTGGGCACGCCGCCGCAACTCTCGGGGGAATTCTTCTCCGCGCTTGCAGGCGTGAGGATGGTTCACATTCCGTTCAACGGCTCACCGCCCGCGGTGCTCGCCCTGCAGCAGAACGAAGTGCAGGTCGCGTTCTACACCCTTGGTCCGATCTCGCCACTGATCCGCGGCGCGAAGGTAAAACCGCTCGCGGTCGCGGCCACCGTGCGGCTTGCCTCGCTGCCGGATGTGCCGACCACGGCAGAAGCCGGGTTTCCGGAACTGCTCACCGGCAGCTGGCAGGCGCTGGCTGCGCCCAAGGGCACCGACCCGCGCATCCTCGACCGGATCAATGCCGATGTTCGCGCGGTGCTTTCTGATGCGGGCATCCGCAAGCGCTACTCCGACATGGGCATGCTGCCGGGCGAGATGAACCGCACCGAATTCGCCGCGTTCACGCGCGCGGAAGCGGCGCGATGGAAAAAGGTGGTGGAGACTGCGAATATCAGTGCGGATTGAGTGACTGGCGTCCAGGCGAGAATCTTTGAAACGCCAAGACGCCAAGACGCCAAGACGCCTGCAACGCCTGGGTTGGTGTCATTGCGAGCGAAGCGACGCAATCTCGTTTTCCGGTTCGAGCGAAGCGACGCAATCTCACCATGTCGAGCAACGAGATTGCT
>CAMBSA010000454.1 GCA_945869935.1 Bordetella parapertussis
GGCCATGCCCGCGCTGTGGCAGGCCTGGCCGTAGAGCGCCGCCTGCTGGTCGCCCGCGATGCCGGCGATCGGCACCGCGGCTCCGAGCAGGCGGGCGTCGGTGTGGCCGAACACGCAGGACGAAGGACGCACCTGCGGCAGCATCGAGCGCGGGATGTTGAACAGCGAAAGGAGTTCATCGTCCCAGTCGCGGGTGTGAATGTTCCAGAGCAGGGTGCGCGAGGCGTTCGAGGGGTCGGTGACGTGCAGCCGGCCGCCGCTCAGTCGCCAGGCGAGCCAGGTGTCGACCGTTCCGAAGGCAAGCTCGCCGCGTTCGGCGTGGATGCGCACGCCGGGAATGCTGTCGAGTATCCAGGCGAGCTTGGTCGCGGAAAAATACGGATCGAGCATCAGGCCGGTCTTCTCGCGCACCGCGGTTTCGTGGCCCTCGCGTCGCAGGCGCTCGCAGAGCTGGGCGGTGCGACGGTCCTGCCATACGATCGCGTTGTGCACCGGCTGGCCGCTGGTCCGATCCCACACGAGCGTGGTTTCGCGCTGGTTGGTGATGCCCGTCGCGGCAAGCCGGGAGACGTCGAGCCCGGTGCGGCGCAGGGCGGCGCGGGCGCAGGCAAGCTGGGAGCGCCAGATTTCTTCCGGGTCGTGTTCGACCCAGCCCGGCTGGGGGAAGATCTGGCGGAACTCGCGCTGCGCGCTGCCGTGCGGGCGTCCGTTCTCGTCGAAGACGATGGCCCGTGAACTGGTGGTTCCCTGGTCGAGCGCGAGCACGTACCTCATGTCTCTCCGTTCTTCTTGGGCACAGAGTGATGCGGCGGACGGTGTCGCGGCGGATTCTAGCCGTGGGCGCGGAAGGTTGCCCATGTTAGAATTCTGCGCTGCACAAAATCCGGGTTTCGGGTGGGTGCAAGCCCAAAAAATATCCGTCTTTCCTTCAATGCCCCTGCCCGAACCCACCGCCGCGCGGACGCTCGCCCACACTCGGGCGGTGCGTTTCGAGGGCTACAAACGTGAGGACGGACTCTGGGACATCGAGGGGCACCTGACCGATCACTCCAATCGGGATGCGCATCTGGCCTCGGGCATCCGGCCGCGCGGCGAACCGATCCACGAAATGCGCATCCGGCTGACCGTCACCGCTGAACTGCGGATTGTGGAAGCGGTGGCGACGAGCGACATGAATCCGTACCCCGGGTTTTGCGACCGGATCGCGCCGGATTACGCGAAGCTCGCCGGCCTGTCGCTTGCACGGGGATTTCGCAAGCATGTGCAGGAATTGTTCGGCGGTATCGCCGGCTGTACCCACCTGACCGAGATGCTCGGCCAGTTCCCGACAGCGGCCATTCAGGCGATGGCGGGTGAGAAGCGCGACAACGACGACGGCAAGGGAAAACCGTTCCAGCTTGACCGATGCCATGCGCTGGATACGCGCGGCGAGGCGGTCGCACGCTATTATCCGCGCTGGTTTTCCAGCGCAAGTACCGGCCCGAAGAAGTAAGAGAGCAGAGTCCGAGCACCAGAATTGCCGCAGCAGCGGCTCACCGGAAGCAAGAGGCGAGAACAATGAAAATCCACGAGTACCAGGCAAAAGAAATCCTGCGCAAGTACGGCGTGCCGACGCCGCGCGGCATCCCCGCGTTCAACGTCGAGGAGGCGGTGAAGGCCGCGACCGAGCTTGGCGGCAAGGTGTGGGTGGTGAAGGCGCAGATCCACGCCGGCGGCCGCGGCAAGGGCGGCGGCGTCAAGCTCGCGCGCTCGATCGACGAGGTGAAGACCCTCGCCGGCCAGATCCTCGGCATGCAGCTGGTGACGCACCAGACCGGCCCCGCCGGCCAGAAAGTGAAGCGCCTCTTGATCGAGGAAGGCGCCGACATCAAGAAAGAGCTCTATGTCGGCATGGTGGTGGACCGCGGTTCGCAGCGCGTGACGCTGATGGCCTCGAGCGAAGGCGGCATGGACATCGAGGAAGTGGCCGACAAGACGCCCGAGAGGATCCACAAGGTGTTCATCGACCCGGTGGCGGGCCTCAAGGACGATGAGGCGGATGCTGTGGCGCGCAAGATCGGCGTGCCCGAGGCGTCGATCCCCCAGGCACGCGCGGTGCTCAAGGCGCTGTACAAGGCGTTTGACGAGACCGACTCGTCGCTTGCGGAAATCAACCCGCTGATTCTCACGGGTGATGGCCGCATCGTGGCACTTGACTGCAAGATCGATTTCGACGGCAACGCACTGTTTCGCCACCCGGACCTTCTCGCGTTGCGCGACACCGACGAGGAAGACCCGGCGGAAGTCGAGGCCTCCAGGCACGAACTCAACTACATCCAGCTCGATGGCAACATCGGCTGCCTGGTGAACGGCGCCGGCCTCGCGATGGCTACGATGGACATCATCAAGGTATACGGCGGCAGCCCGGCGAACTTCCTCGACGTGGGCGGCGGCGCGACCACCGAGCGCGTGATCGAGGCGTTCAAGATCATGCTGCGCAACCCCGCGCTCAAGGCGATCCTGGTCAACATCTTCGGCGGCATCATGCGCTGCGACGTGATTGCGACCGCGCTGGTGGAGGCGTCCAAGGCGGTGAGCCTGCGCGTGCCGCTGGTGGCGCGCCTCGAGGGAACCAACGTGGAACTTGGCAAGAAGATCCTTGCCGATTCGGGCCTGCCGATCATTTCGGCCAGCGACATGGCAGATGCGGCGCAGAAGGTTGTCGCCGCGGCCAGCAAGCAGTGAAGGGGGATTTACAGTGTCCATTCTGATCGACAAGAACACCCGGGTCGTCACCCAGGGCATCACCGGCAAGACCGGCCAGTTCCACACCCGCAATTCGCGCGACTACGCCAACGGCAAGGCCTGCTATGTCGCCGGCGTGAACCCGAAGAAGGCGGGCGAGGATTTCGAGGGCATCCCGATCTACGGCACGGTGGCCGAAGCCAAGAAGCAGACCGGCGCCAATGTGTCGGTGATCTACGTGCCGCCACCGTTCGCGGCCGCCGCGATCGACGAGGCGGTGGATGCGGAGCTGGATCTGGTGATCTGCATCACCGAGGGCATACCGGTGCGCGACATGATCAAGACCAAGTACAAGATGCAGGGCAAGAAGACGCTGCTGGTCGGGCCGAATTGTCCGGGTGTCATTACGCCGGATGAAGTGAAGATCGGCATC
>CAMBSA010000455.1 GCA_945869935.1 Bordetella parapertussis
AGAACACGCCGTAGACAAAGCGGTTCTCGACCGGACGCAGGCGGCGATGCATCACCTTGCCGAAATAGATTTTCGGCCCGGATGTCGCCGCCGCCAACAGAGGAGAAATCTCACGCGGCCGCATCCGCCGTCTCGGTAATCCACGGTTCGACCACGCCCAGGCCGCGCGCGACGCGCAAGGCCGACTTCAGCCCGTCCTCGTGAAAGCCGTAGCCGCACCAGGCACCGGCGAACCACAGGCCGCGCTTGCCCTGGATCGTCGGCAGCAGGGCCTGCGCACTCACCGCACCGTGATCGAACACCGGGTGCGCGTAGTCGAATTCGGCTGCGACCAGCGCGGGGTCGGGATCACTGCCCGGGTTCAGGCTCACGATCACCGGCCGCTCGAAGGGCACCGGCTGCAGCTTGTTGATCAGGTAATGCACGCCCACCGGCCGGTCGCTCATCGCATCGCGCGGCGCACTGTAGTTCCATGCCGACCAGACGCTCTTGCGCCGGGGCAGAAGCGCGACATCGGTGTGCAGCAGCGCACGGTTTCGCTGATAGGGAATCGCGCCGAGCAGGCGTCGCTCGTCCGCAGTCGGTGATTCGAGCAGGCGCAGCGCCTGGTCGCTATGGCAGGCCATCACCGCCGCATCGAAGCGCTCGACGCCGGAACGGCTGGCGACGCGCACGCCGTTCGCATCGGTCGCAACCGACGCCACCGCCTCGTCCAGCCGGATATCCGGGATGCCGGCCGCAAGGCGCTTTACGTACTCGCGCGCCCCGCCCCGCACGGTGTACCAGGGCGGCCGGTTTTCCACCTGAAGCAGGCCGTGATTGGCGCAGAAATTCGCAAATGTCGAGAGCGGGTAGTCGAGCATGGTGCGCGTCGGGCAGGACCAGATCGCGCCCGCCATTGGCAGCAGGTACCAGTCGCGAAACGGCTTGCCGTATCCGCCCGCATCGAGAAACTCGCCAAGCGCGAGCGCCCCGAAGTCACTCTCGCCGCGCGCCACCGCCTGCGCCTCGCGGTTGAAACGCAGTATGTCGGCGAGCATCGACCAGAATTCACGCCGCAGGAGATTGGACTTCTGCGCGAACACGGAGGCGAGGCTGTTGCCCGCCCATTCGAGATCGAGCGATTCGATCCGCACCGAGAAGCTCATCTCGCTTTTCGCTATCGGCACACCGAGATGGCGAAACAGCGCGCGCAGGTTCGGATAGGTACGGTGATTGAACACGAGAAAGCCGGTGTCCACCGGATGGGTGATGCCATCGACCGTGATGTCGACGGTGTTGGTGTGGCCGCCGAGGCGCGACTCGGCCTCGAACAGCACCACCTCGTGACGGCGTGCAAGCAGCCAGGCGCTCGCCAGTCCCGCAATCCCCGATCCGATGACCGCAATCCTCATGCAACCGATCCTTCAAAAAACAAACGAGGGGTCACCGCCCCTCGTATCCTCTGCAGACAACTCAGGCGCGACGGGTTTTCTTGTCGCTTCGGATCAGCGCGTATGCCGAATGGTTGTGGATCGACTCGAAGTTCTCCGACTCCACCGTGTAGGAAAGCACCCGGTCATCCGAATCGAGCGCCAGCGCCACGTCGCGTACCAGGTCTTCTACGAATTTCGGGTTGTCGTAGGCACGCTCGGTGACGTACTTCTCGTCCGGCCGCTTGAGCAGACCCCAGATTTCGCAGGATGCCTCGGCCTCCGCAATCGCTATCAGGTCCTCCAGCGCCGGCGCATCTTCGCCCACGCTCGCATCGATCGTGATGTGCGAGCGCTGGTTGTGCGCGCCGTATTCGGAGATTTTCTTCGAGCAGGGGCACAGGCTCGTCACCGGCACCACCACCTTAACCGACACGTCGATGTCGGCAGCCGAGCGCGCTTCGACGGTGAATTCGACTTCATAGTCCATCAGGCTTTCCACGCCCGACACCGGCGCGCGCTTGGCGACGAAATACGGGAAGCGCGCCTTGATATAGGCGGTCGGCGCCTCCAGACGCTCGAGGATCTGCCGCGCGATCACGCACATGCCCGAGGGCGAGTAGTCCGCGCCGTGCGTGTGCAGCACTTCGACAAAGCGCGACATGTGCGTGCCCTTCACGCTTGCCTCGAGCCCGACATACAGGTCGAACTCGGCAACCGTCGAGAGCGCGGACTGCCCCGCACGCGCCACCTGTATCGGAAAGCGCAGCCGCCGGATGCCGACGCGATCGATCGCGAGTGCGCGGTTGTCCGCAAAGGCCTGAACGTCGGGCAGGAAAATCTTATCGGGTGCATTCATGATTGGTTGATTCCTGAAAGGGAGTTTTCGTTTTGCGCAACGCAGGCCCCGGCCGAGCCGGGCTGCGTCGCGCGCAGAGGAAGTCAAGCTGCGTACTACGCCTACTTCGCCGCGAGCAACCGTTCGACTTCTCCGATCAGCTTCGAATCGGAGGGGGTGACACCGCTGTCAAAAGCCAGCACCTTCTCGCCGCGGCGATCGATCAGGTACTTGTGGAAATTCCACGAGGGACGGCTGCTGCTCGCTTTCGCGAGCTGAACGTAAAAGGGGTGCGGTGCCTTGCCCGATACCTTGGTCTTGGTGAACATCGGGAAGGACACGCCGAAATTGGCCTGGCAGAAGTCGGCTATGTCCTTGTTGCTGCCCGGCTCCTGGCCACCGAAGTCATCCGATGGGAAGCCCATCACCACCAGACCCTTGTCCTTGTAGCGCTTGTAGAGTTTCTCCAGCCCTTCGTACTGCGGGGTAAAACCGCAATTGCTGGCCGTGTTCACCACCAGCAGGACTTTTCCCTGGAACTGACACAGTCCGGTGGGCTGGTCGAGAAGGCTCGGAACCGTGTGGTTGAGCAATGCGGGGCAGGCACCCGGGGCCGCGGCTGCAGGCCCGGCGGCCTCGGCCGGAGGAACGATCGAACAGCCCAGCATCAGCCCGGCAACCGCGGAAATCCTGAAAAGCCCCATGCGCGCCTCCATTTGTCCTAGTCAAATAGACCGTATTTGGATTAGAATACGAACTATCATGAGCAAAGTCAATTTTTGTCCTAGACAAACAATCCAAAGCCGCAAAGGATGCTCCCGAGGTGACTGTGGGTAACCAGGCGCTGCCGCTCCTGCCGATCGGTTCGGTCGAGCGCGACACCGGCCTTTCCAAGGACACCTTG
>CAMBSA010000456.1 GCA_945869935.1 Bordetella parapertussis
CTTTCGCGTTCCGCCGGCTTGCGCCCGAGCAGCAGCCAGGCAATGCAGGCGTTGGCGAGAATCACGAACAATTCGATCTGCAGGAAATCGGCGTTGAGCACGCGGTTCGGCTGCGCGGAAAAATAAAACCCGAACCCGTCGAAGGTGGCAACGTTGTTGCGCGCGGCCGATACATAGTCGTAGGGCGGAAACACCACCACCAACACAAGATTCACGAGCGCGACACCAAGCGCGATCCGCTGGAATTTTGTCATCTTCTTTCCCTCCCTGGACCCGACCCCGCTATGGTAGCTTTCAGCGGGCCTCCGCACCATGCTGAAGAAGCAGGATCTCGCCGTGAATTCCCTTGCGGATGACTGACGGTTCCGTGTGCAGAATCCGGAAACCGTGGCTGGCGGCGAGCCGGCGCAGATAGTCGTTCGACTGCGCATAGCGGCCCGCGCGCAGCAATTTCCAGTCCTCTCCGGTACAGGATTCGACGGAAAACGCAAACAGCCCTCCGTCGCGCAGGCAGCGCGCAACGCCTTCATAAATCGCCCCGATATCGCCGCTGTAGATGAATACGTCCGCCGCGAGTACGAGGTCGAACGCCGACTCGGGACTTCCTCCTACGAAAGCGCCTATCTCGGCAAGCTCCAGCCGGTCGTAAAGTCCGCGCTTGCGGGACTCGTCCAGCATCTTCGGTGCAAGATCCACGCCGGTGATCGATTGCAGGTTGTCTTTCAGCGCGACGCCGCACAGCCCGGTTCCGCAGCCGAGATCGAGCACATCCAGCATGCGCGCGCCGGTGCGTTCGCGAATCAGCGCAGCGATACGGGTCGGAACGTGATAGTCGAGTTCGTTCACCAGCCATTCGTCGAAGGAACTGGCGAAGGTGTTGAAGGTCTCGCGCACATAGGCGTCGGGCGCCCGCGAGTGGCTGTTGCCCTCGGCGGCCGCGAGCAGATGCCCGAACACATCGATCTCATGCCCGTTGTCCATCGCACTGCGGTAGGCGGTTGCGGCGTCAGCATTCCGTCCGAGGTCCTGCAACAGGCGGCCGAGGTTCAGGCGCGGCTGCACCAGCAGGTGCTTTGACGCGATGGCCGCTCGATAACAAGCCTCGGCACGGTCGAGTGCGCCGTTTGCCTGGTACGCCGCGCCCAGGTTGTTGTGCGCCTCGGCGTAGTCGGGTTTGCATTCAAGGACTCTTGTGTAGAGCCGGATCGCGTCATCAAAGCGGCCGGCATCCTTGTGCAGGTTTCCCAGCTTGAACAAGGCTTCGACATGACCCGGGGCGCGACGCAGAACCTCGCCGAATATTGCCGCGGCGCGTTCCGCTTCGTCGCGGTCGTAGTGGCCGAGCGCGACGCGGTACAGCGCGTCGATTTCGGCGGTTTCAGCCATGATTCCGTCCTTGCTTGTGATAGCCTCATCGGCCCTCCCATGATGCGCATTCCCCCATGAACAGGCAAACGCGATACATGTATTTCGCCACCTGCCCGCGCGGCCTCGAGCCGCCGCTGCTGGCCGAGCTCGAGTTGCTCGGCGCGGAACAGACGACCGCGGTGGCGGGCGGCGTCGCGTTTTCCGGATCGCTTGCGCTGTGCTATCGCGCCAACCTCGAATCGCGCATCGCAAGCCGCATCCTGATGAAAGTCGGCGCCGCGCCGTACAAGACGGACGAGGACGTCTATCGCCTCGCCCGAGGCATCGGCTGGACGGAGCTGTTCGACGGAAACTGCACCATACGCGTCGATGTGACCGCCTCGCGTTCGCCGCTGAAGAGCCTGGAATTCATCACACTGCGGATCAAGGATGCGGTCTGCGACTGCTTTCGCGACGAGACCGGCGCGCGCCCGAGCGTGGATACGCGCTCGCCCGACATCCGCATTTCCGCATTCTTCGACGAGACGCTCGCCACGATCTACATCGACACCTCGGGCGAGCCGCTGTGGAAGCGTGGCTGGCGCGTCGAGGCGGGCGAAGCGCCGCTGCGCGAGAACCTCGCCGCCGGCATCCTTGCGCTCACCGGCTGGGACGGCATCGAGCCGCTGGTGGACCCGATGTGCGGCAGCGGCACCTTCGTGATCGAGGCCGCGATGATCGCCCTCGGCATTCCCCCCGGGCACAAGCGCGGCTTCGGCTTCGAACGCCTGAAGGATTTCGACGCGCAACTGTGGCAGGGCATCCGCGAACCGGCGATCGCAGCCAGCCGTCCGGTGACGCGGCTACCGATCTGGGCGAGCGACCGCAGCCTGCCGGACGTCGAGCAGACCCGCGCCAACCTGCGCGCGGCGGGGCTGGACGGATGCGTGCACACCCGGGCGTCGGATGTGCTCAAACTCGAAGCCCCAGCGCCGTCGGGCGTGCTGGTGGCGAACCCGCCCTACGGCGTGCGACTCGAAGACAAGACATCGCTCGCGACCTTCTACCCCAAGCTAGGCGATGCGTTGAAGCAGCATTTCGCCGGCTGGCGGTGTTTTCTCTTCTCGGGCGATACCGCGCTTGCCAAGGGCATCCGCCTGCACCCGAGCCGCAAGACGCCGCTGTTCAACGGCGCGCTGGAATGCCGGCTCTACAAGTACGAAATCATCGCCGGATCGATGCGCAAGGACCGGGTTCAGGCGCCCTGACGCTACGGGGATATCCTGACAATCCGCGGAAAAGCCCCAGCATTGGCGCGGGAGAGCGGGCGTTTAACTGACATTTGGTCTCTTGTCATTGCGAGCGCGTGAGCCGAAGCCGCGAGCGCAGCGCGGCGGGAAGCAATCTCCACCAGCACCAAGAGATTGCTTCGCTACGCTCGCAATGACGACCTTGCAGCCCGTTCAAGCTCGACCACCCCGCGCTTAATCGCCTGCTTGACCATCGAGCCCCAGACGCGCTCGTCCTTGCCCCGTTTTGTTACGGGCAAGCAAGCCCGCAGGATCAAAATCGGCCGGTATCGCGACGCACTTGCTCCTGAGCATTCCAAAACCGCCCGCTGAAACGTCCGCGGGCGTGCTCACGACACGCAATTCAACCGTGTTACCGACGAGAACGAACTCCACCTTGCTGCCCTGGCGCAGGCCCAACCGCTGCCTCAACGGCTTCGGAATGGTGACTTGCCCTCTACTTGAAACCGATGTCTTTTTCATGTCCAACTCCAAATAGCA
>CAMBSA010000457.1 GCA_945869935.1 Bordetella parapertussis
GGCGCGTCCCTCTCACTCACGCGTGGGCGCGTGTCTCCTCCTGTTCGCGCAGCAGCCGCTCGACAATGCGCCGCGCCAGCACCACACCGTAATCCGCCGTGTTGTCGAGCATGCGCTGCTCCGGGCGCGCGTCGACGTTGCGCTGCTGATCGTCGATCAGGCGCTTGTCCTCGTTGAACGTGAGCATGATCGCCTCGGCGATGTACTGCGTCATCGACGCGTCATCGAGCTTGAAGTCGCGCGCGAAGGCCCAGAAGTGAAACGTGCTCTGCGGCGTCTCGGGCGTGATGATGTTGATCACGCGCGTGTTGATGCCGCGCTTGCCGGCATCGGGTCCGGCGGGAACCGCACCGGCGTCGATGATCACGCTGGCCGGCGGCGTGAACTCGATGCGTTGCCAGCGGTTCACGCGTCCGGTGAAGTCGCCGGCTTTCCTGTAGAGATTCGACGGCTCGGTGTCGTCCATCACGCGCTCGACCAGCACGCGGCCCGCGTCGGAGGTGGTCCTGACCGGCGTTTTCGCGACATCGTCGGTGCCGATCGTGCGCTGGTGGACAAAGGTGGTGTGCGACAGGTCGATCAGGTTGTCCAGCAACAGCGCATAGTTGCATGCGTAGGTGATGCAGCCATGCGAATAAGCCCAATCGGCGGCGTCGAGCCAGGGCAACTCGGGGATCAGGTCGGGATCGGCGGCGGCCGGCTCGCCCATCCAGATCCAGGCGAATTTCCAGCGCTCGACCAACGGATAGGCGTGCACTTTCGCCCGCGGCGGGATGCTCGCCTGACCCGGAACCTCGACGCATTTGCCGGCGCAGTCGAAGCGCAGGCCGTGATAGCCGCAGCGCAGGCTCTCCCCTTCCACCGTGCCATGCGACAGCGGCACCATCCGGTGCGGACAGCAGTCGTCGAGAGCCACCGCCTTGCCACCCTCGGTGCGAAACAGCGCCACCGGGCGATCGAGGACGCGCCGCGCCAGAGGCTTCTTCGTGATCTCGGAGGCCCAGCCGGCCGCATACCAGAAATTTGCAAGAAAATTCATCCCGTTCTCCGCATGGCGAGTTGCCAGGTTTCTCCGCGAACAAGGCCCGATCGAGTTCATCCTGCCCTCGTGCCCCGTTCGTTGAACCAACGCTGATGAGGGTACCCAACCCGCATTGTGACAAACCGGCGCCGGATGCGCACCGAGGCCCCGTGTCGGCCGATCCCGGCCGACTCTGCGATAATCCTTCACGATTCGTTTTCCTGCGTATCCCTGCGCTGCCGCACCTTCGACGAGAGCAAACCGATGAAACAACAGGATCTTGCCCGCGCGCAGATCTTCGCGATACTTGCCGGCGCATCGGTGATGCTCAGCCTGTCGATGGGCATACGCCAGAGCTGGGGCCTTTTCCAGCCGCACATGATGCGCGACATCGGCATCACCGCGGCGGAGTTCTCGCTCGCGATCGCCGTGCAGAACCTGTTCTGGGGCCTCACCCAGCCGTTCATCGGCATACTCGCCGACCGCATCGGCTCGCGGCCGGTGGCGGTGGTCGGTGCGTTCATCTACCTTGCCGGCCTGCTGATCAGCGTGTACGCGACCTCCGCCGCGGAACTGATCTTCGGCGGCGGCATCTGTGTCGGCCTCGCGCTGTCCTGCACCACGTCCAACATCGCGATGACCGTCACCTCGCAGGCGACCGCGCCCGCCAAGCGCAGCGCCGCAATGGGGGCGGTGTCGGCGATGGGTTCGATCGGCCTGGTACTCGCCTCGCCGCTCGCGCAAACGCTGATCTCCTCCAGCGGCTGGCAGACCGCGATGGTCGCCTTCATGGGCCTGATCGTCATCATCATCCCCGCGGGCTTCATCGCCGGGCGCGCCGACAAGATCGTGATCGAGAGATCCAGCGGCCCGGACCAGTCGGTGGCGCAGGCGGTGAAAGAGGCCTTCGGTCATTCCGGCTACATCGTGATGGCGCTCGCGTTCTTCGTCTGCGGGCTGCAGCTGGTGTTCCTGATCACCCACCTGCCGACCTATCTCGCGATCTGCGGCATGGACCCGATGGTCGGCTCCACCGCGCTTGCCTTCATCGGCCTGTTCAACGTCGGCGGCTCGTACCTCTTCGGCTGGCTCGGCGGCATCTATCCCAAGCGCATGCTGCTCGGCGGCATCTACGTCGCGCGCTCACTGTGCATCAGCGCCTATTTCATCCTGCCACCGTCGCCCACCACCACGCTCGTCTTCGCTGCCGCGATGGGCACGCTCTGGCTCGGTGTCGCGCCGCTGATCGGCGGACTGGTGGTGCAGCTCTTCGGCATGCGCTACATGGGCACACTGCTCGGCATCGCCTTCTTCAGCCACCAGGTCGGCTCCTTCCTCGGTGCCTGGGGCGGCGGCCTGATCTACCAGTCGCTCGGTTCCTACGACCGCGCGTGGCAGTTCGCGGTGGTGGTGGGTCTGGTGTTCGGCTTGATGCAGATGACTATGAACGTGCGCCCGACCGCACGGATCGCGGCGGAACAGCGCGGACTGACGCAGGTGTCCGCCGCTTAAGCGGGCCGCCCGCGAAGACTACTGCTTCGAGGGCCTATAGCGCAGCACGTACACCCCGTGGTTCTTGTCCGACACGAAGATGTTGCCGCGCGCATCCACGACCACATCCTCCGACTGCGCGGCAAGTCCGGTAATCGGCAGCGGGCCGCGGCGCACCTGAGGGTCGGGGGCGATGAAATAACCGACCTCCTTCGGCGCGCGCTCGTCTGAAATGTCGAACACCCGCAGCCCCGCGTTGAAGTAGGTGAGGAACACCAGGTTCTCGTCCTGCCAGAGCACCTGCTGACTCTGCGACTGGTGCTGGTTGTGCGGGCCAAAGCGCCCCGGGCGTTCGCAGAAGTTCTTCACCTCCATGCCCTTGGGCGGGTGCGGCAACGGAAAGAGCGAGATCAGCCGTGGCTTGGCCTCGTTCTTCACATCGACGATGCCGGCGTAGCCGAGCGGTTCGTCGCAGCGCTCCGAGATCGCCTCGGAATTCACCACCACCAGCGGCCGTCCGTTGAGCGGCACCGCGCTGTGCACCGCGATGAAGGACTGGAACGGCGGCGAGAACGGCAGCTCGCTCACCATCGCAGGCTTGCTCTTGTCGGAGATGTCGAGGA
>CAMBSA010000458.1 GCA_945869935.1 Bordetella parapertussis
CCGCATCAGGCAAGCCAAGCGATGAGGCCACCGCACCGTAGCCCGTCATGTACAGGCAATCGAAGCCCATGCTGTCGGCGATGCGGGTCGAAATCATGTCGAATACGCCCGGACCGAGCGTGAAAGTCTTGCTGCGAAGGCGCTTCGCAAGTTCGGTCGATGCCATGCTTACCTCCAGATGAATACCGCTCCGAGACCCGCCGCATTGCGCGCGGGAATCAACCCCGTCTCAGGGACGCTCGGGCAACAATTTCGCGGGGTCTATCGGCTTGCCGAGCCGGCGAATCTCGAAATGCAGCTTCGGCCGGTCGGCGTCGGTGTCGCCGAGTTCGGCAATCTTCTGCCCCCGCGTAACGTTCTGGCCTTCCTTGACCAGAATTTCGCGGTTGTGCGCGTAGGCGGAGAGATAGGTGTTGTTGTGCTTGACGATGATCAGCTTGCCGTACCCGCGCAGCCCGCTTCCGCTGTAGACGACACGCCCCGCAGCGGATGCAGTCACCGGATCGCCCGGCCGCCCCGCAATATCAAGCCCCTTGTTCACCGGATCGGAAAAACCCGCGATCAGCCGCCCGGTGCTTGGCCAGGCCCAGTCAACTTTGTCGTCGTCCAGCGGTGACGATGGCGCCTCGGTGCGCGGTGCGGCCGCAGGTGCAGGTGGCGCAGGCCTCGCTTCGGGTTTTGCGGCCGTGGCCGGTGGCGGCGCCGGCCGGGCCGCAGGCTTGGCGAGGAGGGCAACGTTTTCGTCCGAGTAAGGAAGCTTGCGCGCAAGCGGTTCGGTCTTGAGCGACTCCGAGGCTCCGATCGGTTTCACCTCGACCGCCCCCGCCCCCGCCCCCTGGATCGGCCGCACCTGCACTGCAGCTTCGGCAGCCGCGGGCGCGTCCACGGGCGGACGCAGACGAAGCACCTGCCCGACCCGGATGACATTGACGTTCTCGAGCTTGTTCCATTCCGCGACCTCGCGGTAGTCCAGGCCGTTGTCGAGCGCGATGCCGTAGAGCGTGTCGCCCCGCTTGACCGTGTAGGTCTCGGGACGCGCGTCAGCGGACGACGCACGTCCGGTCGCAGGCTCGGCCGTGCCGCTGACCATGGGCGCGGGGACACGTTCGACCACCGGCGCAATCCTGCCTCCGCCACAACCGGCAAGAACCGCGGCAAGCAGCACGGAAGCAAGACCGATACGAACGCGCGTCATGCCTTGCCCCCGCGCAGCGGAACAAAGTGCACCGGGTCCAGCCATTGCTCGACAAACCCGCGGTTGGTGCGTTCGATCAGGCACAGCGCCTGGTCCTTGACTCCAACGGGCGCGATCAGTCGTCCACCGACCGCGAGTTGCGCAGGCAGCGCCTCGGGCAGCACCGGCGCCGCGGCCGCGAGAATGATTGCATCGAACGACCCGATATCGGGAAGCCCCTTCGAGCCGTCGCCGTGCGCCAACCGAAGGTTGGCGATCCGCATCGGTCGCAGGTTCGCACGCGCCTTTTCATGCAGCCCGGTGATGCGTTCGATCGAATACACCTCGGTCGCGATCGCCGCGAGCACCGCTGCCTGGTAACCGCAACCCGTCCCGATCTCCAGCACCCGGCCGAGTTTGCGTCCTGCCCTTATGAGTTCAATCATTCGGGCCACCACGAACGGTTGCGAGATCGTCTGCTCGAAACCGATCGGCAGCGCCGTGTCCTCATAGGCACGGCTCGCAATCGCCTCTTCGACAAACAGGTGCCTTGGCACGCTCGCCATTGCGGCGAGTACCACCTCGTCGCCTATGCCATTTGCGCGCAGGCGCTCGACCATGCGGTCGCGCGTGCGCTGCGACGTAAATCCGATGCCGCGCGCGGCGCTTGCACCCGGAGCGTTCATTCCTGCAGCCAGGTCCGGACGACCGGTATCTGGTCCGGGTGCGTCAAGTCGATTCGCAGCGGCGTGACCGATACCCGGCCCTGCGCCACCGCATGGAAGTCCGTGCCCGGCCCGGCATCCTGCGCGCCGCCGGCGGCGCCTATCCAGTACACCGTATCGCCGCGCGGGTTGGAGGACTTCACCACGCCCTCGGCCTTGTGCCGCTTGCCGAGCCGGGTGACCTCGATATCGCCTAACGACTCGAACGGCAGATCCGGAATATTGACGTTCAGCAGCGTCGGCTGCGACGGCGCATTACGCTGGAAGCGCTCCACGAGCGCGCGTGCAATGCGGCCCGCGGAGGCAAAATTCGTCGCACCGCGCGCGGCGAGCGACATAGCAATCGAGGGAATGCCCAGAAGGTAACCTTCGGTGGCCGCTGCGACCGTTCCTGAGTAGATCGTGTCATCGCCCATGTTGGCCCCGTGATTGATGCCGGAAACCACAATATCGGGAAGCTTGTCGAGCAGCCCGGTGACCGCAAGGTGAACACAATCGGTCGGCGTGCCATTGACAAAAAAGAACCCACTTGCCGCACGCCGCACCGACAGCGGCCTGTCGAGGGTGAGCGAATTCGACGCGCCGCTTCGGTCCCTCTCGGGCGCCACGACCGTGATTTCGCCCAAGCCCGCCAGCGCCTCCGCAAGGGCAGCAAGGCCGGGCGCGAAATAGCCGTCGTCGTTGCTGAGCAGGATTCGCATTAGGCCATATAACTATATGATAAAAAAGAAATTAAACTTTTATACGCCACATACTTACCCGATTAGTTACCCGATAATAATCCGGAGCCAACACTCTTTCGGTAATTCTACTAGATGGCTGGAGACATCTCTGCGATGCTTTCGGCCAGTTTCGGAAGCAGAAGCAATCTGCCTAATCACTTTTGGAGATAGTCACGACTCCGGTCAGTCGTTTCCCGTGTCCAGCGCCCGAAGCCATTGTTCTTGCGTATATGCAATGCCTTCGATACGGGCGTCCACCAGCGCATTCGCTAACGCCAAGGTCTCCGCACTGAATAGCCACACATCTGATTCCTCAAAGTCGCCCCGACCTCTGATCAAAGTCTCAATCACCTTTCGCAGCATCCGCCCCTCGGCGGTTTCGCCATACTGAGTAAGGAATTGCACCGCCTCCGTTAGAGGATCGCGTGCGTTGCTCACATAACGCGAACGACGAGCGATGGCGAGGAAGAAGCTTGCGGCATTCACGAATAAATGATTTGTATGGCTACAGGGG
>CAMBSA010000459.1 GCA_945869935.1 Bordetella parapertussis
CCTCGATGATCACCTCGGTCACGGCGGGCAGCCTGATCGCGCGCTACGGTGCGATGCGCGTCTCGCAGGGCGTGCTGCTGGGCTGCGCCACGGCGCTCGGCTGCGCGGGCTTTTTCGGCACGGTGTGGGCACTCGTCCCGGCGGCGATCCTCATCGGCTGCGCACAGGGCGCCGAAACACCCGCGAGTTCCGCGTTGCTCGCACGCATCACGCCGCGCGAGCAGCAGACCATCATATTCTCGCTCAAGCAGACCGGAACCCAGCTGGGCGGCATGATCGCCGGCGTGGCCTTCCCGCTCGCGCTCGCGGTGATGAGCTGGCAGGCCGCGCTGCTCACCGCGATGGCGGTGCTCGTCCTTGCCGCGATTTCGCTTGAAGGCCCGCGACGGCGCTTCGATCATGCGCGCGGCAGTCACGGTCATGCCGCCAGCCTTGGCTTTCGGCAGGCGTGCATCCTTCTGCTGAACGACGGGCGCCTCATGCGGCTGGCGATACTCGCGTTCTCCTTCGTCGCGGTTCAGGTGTGCCTCAACACCTTCCTCGTCGCCTATCTCGTGGCCGAGCGGCACCTGCCGATCGCGGTTGCCGGTCCGCTGCTCGCCGCGGCGCAGGTGGGCGGTCTTGCCGGGCGCCTGGTCTGGGGACTGGTCTCGGGGCGCTATGTCCGCGCCTCGCATCTGCTCGGCGCGCTGGGTGTCGGGATGCTGGTCTGCAGCGCGGCGATCGGACTCTACGGCACCGTGATGCCGGTGGCGGCGCTTGGCCTGCTCGCGTTCCTGTTCGGCCTCACCGCCAGCGGCTGGAACGGCATCCACCTCGCGGAGATTTCGCACCTCGTGCCGCCGCAGGACGTGGGACGAATGATCGGCGTGATCTTCATCATCGGGACCTGCGGCATCGTGCTCGGCCCGATCGTGTTCTCGGCGATCGCCACCCGGGTGAGCTTCGCCACCGCCTACGTCGTCACTTCCGGCTGGGCGCTGATCGGTCTGCTCACGCTGGCATGGCCCGCAAAAGAATCCGCTGTCCGCTGACGCTCACTCGGACAGGTCGCGGATCGGCGATCCGACGCGCAGCAGGTTGCCGCTCGGGTCGACGACGGTGAATTCGTTCATGCCCCAGAAGCGCGGACCCACCGGCCCGACCGACGGCGTGCCCTCGACCGCGAATCCGATCGAGCTCCATTCGCGGTGAAGCGCGGGCGCATCGGCAACCCGGATGAAGCAACCGGCGATCGAATCGTCGGACCGCGCCTGCGGCCAGGTGAACAGATGCACTTCGAGCGCTTCCCTGCGCAACACCACATAACCGTCGGGCGCGGGATCGGGATAGCGGCGCGCGACCACGAAGCGAAGCGCGCGGTAGAACATGATCGACTGCTCGATATTGCTTGCGGGCAGCATCGGCACTGCGATGTCGAACTGCATTGGAAACCTCCGTCGCGCATTGTTCCCTGTACCTCCCCGGCGGGCAAGCGACGGCCGGGCCCTCCTCGTCGCTATAATTGCGAACGATCCACCGTACGGAAGCCCGCCATGCCCTCCTTCGACATTACCTCCGAGATCAACAAGGTCGAACTCAAGAACGCCGTCGACCAGTCGAACCGCGAAATCGAGAACCGCTTCGACTTCAAGGGATCCGATGCGCGGCTCGAACAGAACGAACTCGTGCTCACGCTCTACGCCGATGACGAATTCAAGCTCAAGCAGGTGATGGACGTGTTCCTCAACAAGTGCGCCAAGCGCAATGTGGACGTCCGATCCTTCGACGAGCAGGCGATGGAAAAACTCGGCGGGATGAAGGTCAAGCAGGTGGTGAAGGTGAAGGAAGGCATCGAGCAGGAAACCGGCAAGAAGATCGTGCGCACGATCAAGGACGCGAAGCTGAAGGTGCAGGCAAGCATCCAGGGCGATGCGGTGCGCGTATCCGGTACGAAAAAGGACGACCTGCAGGATGCGATCGCGCTGGTGCGCAAGTCGATCACCGAAATACCGGTGCAGTTCGGGAATTTTCGCGACTAGTTTTCTGTTGCAGGTATTCCGGCGCTCACTTAACCGCCAAGGCGCCAAGAGGCCAGGGACGCCAAGACCCCTCGCGATAGTCATTGCGAGGAGCGCAGCGACGAAGCAATCCACGGTGTAACGCTATGCGAGATTGCTTCGCTTCGCTCGCAATGACAACCACAATGACAACCGCGAAAGACAAAGCCCGCTCGAAGCGGGCTTTGCCGGGGTGGGAGGGGCTACACGGAGGGCATCGCCTTTCGTGTTCGTAAATCCTTATGCCTTTGCCGCGTTTTGTGCGGCAAAGGGAGGGCGGGCTCTCCCGCCCTCCCTGTTCCGAAGCCTTCCGATTTTGGTTTTTCTTCTTGGCGGTTAGCCGTTCAGTTCAGAGGTTCGTTTTAGCGGACGAGACCTTCGATCCAGCGATCGTAGAGCTTCGCGGCGACGGCGTTGAGCTCGGCCACGCGCGCGTCGAGGTCACGCAGAATCTCTCCCGGCGGCTGTACCGAGGCGGTGCGGGTGGAAAGACTGGCGACCTCGGCCTCCCAATCCTCGCACCAGGCGCGGATGAGTTCGTGCGTCATCTCCACATGGCATTGCATGCCGAGGTGACGACCAAGCACAAAGGCCTGGTTGGGGCACCAGGCGCTTGATGCGATGCACGTCGCACCGGCGGGAATGCTGAAGGTTTCGCCGTGCCAGTGAAACGAAAGAAACTTGCGCATCCCGCCCAGCCAGTGTTGCGCAAGCGGGTGGTCCGCGGCGGTCACCTCGCCCCAGCCGATTTCCTTGACCGGATTGCGCCCGACGGTGCCGCCGAGCGCCTTGGACATCAGTTGTCCGCCGAGGCAATGCCCGAGCACCGGCACATCTGCCCCGACCGCAGCACGGATGAGGTCGAGCACCGGCGGAATCCACGGCAGCTCATCGTTGACGCTCATCGGCCCGCCCATGAACACCAGGCCGGAATAGGTCCGCGGATCTCGCGGCACGGGCTCGCCGAGATCAAGCGCCACCTGCGTCCAGCGGATCTGTTTCCCGTCAAGGTACGTGGCACAATAACCCGGTCCCTCGGTGGGACTGTGACGAAATATCGCAACCGGCTTCATCGGCGGAGAC
>CAMBSA010000460.1 GCA_945869935.1 Bordetella parapertussis
CCTGTCGCGGCAAAGGCAGTGGGGCGTTCCCATGCCGTTCTTCGTGCATCGCGAGACCGGTGAACTGCATCCCCGCACGCCCGAGTTGCTCGAGGCGGTGGCAAAGCGCGTCGAGCAGAGCGGTATCGAGGCCTGGCAACACGTGCAACCCGAGGAACTGCTCGGTGCGGAGGCGGGCGCCTACGAGAAGATCAAGGACACGCTGGATGTGTGGTTCGACTCCGGGTCGACCCACTTCACGGTTCTTGGCGGGCCCGACGGGCAGAAAACCGGCGCAGGGTCGCACGGCGCCGAGCTGAAGTTTCCTGCAGACCTGTACCTCGAGGGATCGGACCAGCATCGCGGCTGGTTCCATTCCTCGCTGCTGGTCTCGTGCATGATGAACGGCGTGCCGCCCTACAAGGGCCTGCTCACCCACGGCTTTGTCGTCGACGGGCAGGGTCGCAAGATGTCCAAGTCCGTGGGCAATGTGATTGCGCCGCAGAAGGTGTCGGACACCCTGGGCGCCGAGATTCTTCGGCTGTGGGTTGCTTCCACGGACTATTCCGGCGAGCTCTCGATCTCCGACGAAATCCTCAAGCGCGTGGTGGAAGCGTATCGACGCATCCGGAACACGCTTCGCTTTCTGTTGGCGAATATCGCCGACTACGATCCGGAAAAGCACGCGCTGCCGGTCGAGCAATGGCTCGAGATCGACCGATTCGCGCTGGAACTCACGCGCGAGATGCAGGAGCGCGTGAAGGCGGGTTACGAGCGTTACGAATTCCACCCGATCGTGGCCGAATTGCAGACCTTCTGCTCCGAGCGTCTGGGCGCCTTCTATCTGGATATTCTGAAAGACCGCCTGTACACCGCCGGCACGGACTCCGCGTCGCGCCGCTCCGCGCAGAACGCCCTCTGGCACATCACCCAGGCCTTGCTTCGCCTCATGGCGCCGATCCTGTCATTCACCGCAGAAGAGGCATGGAAAATTGCCTGCAAAGGAGATGAGTCGGTTTTCCTGCACACCTGGTACGACCTGCCCTCAGTCGCCAACGGAGAAGAACTGCTTTCTCGCTGGGCACAGATCCGCGAAGTGCGTGCCGAGGTGCAGAAGCATCTCGAGGCGCTTCGGGTCGAGGGCAAGATCGGTTCATCGCTTGCGGCCGACGTCGAGGTTCACGCTTCTGGCGACAAGTACACGGCGCTTGCTTCGCTCGGGGATGATCTGCGCTTTGTTCTGATCACGTCGAAGGCGGCACTTCACGAAGCCGCATCGCCCGAGGCGGAAAGCATAGTCGCGACGGCGAGTACGGATGCGAAGTGCGAGCGCTGCTGGCACTACCGGAGCGAAGTCGGTGCGAACGCCGAACACCCGGCACTTTGCGGGCGCTGCGTATCCAATCTTTTCGGTCCGGGCGAATTTCGCCGCTACGCGTGAAACCTTCACTGCGTGTGCTGCTGCCGTGGGGAACGATCGCGGCGGTGATCGCGATATCCGACCAGGTGACGAAAGCGGTTGTCGAGGGATGGATCGAACGCGGCGAGGTCATCCGCATAACCGGGTTTTTCAATCTGGTTCTTGCCTACAACAGCGGCGCCGCGTTCAGCTTTCTTGCCGGGGCGGGCGGCTGGCAACGCTGGTTTTTCGTGAGCATTGCGAGCGTGGCGACCGTTGTCATTGCGTGGTTGCTGTACAGGCATCGTGACGAGGGGCTGTTCTGCGCCGGATTGTCACTGATTCTCGGAGGTGCAATCGGCAATCTCTGGGACAGGATCGCGCTCGGGCATGTGGTGGATTTTCTGGATTTTCACGCGGCGGGCTGGCATTGGCCGGCATTCAATGTCGCGGACTCGGGAATCACCGTGGGTGCGGCCTTGCTGATTCTCGACAGCATGCGCCGGAAAAGCCCCGGCGCCTGATCTTGTAGAATCGCCGCATGGAAATCCTGCTTGCCAATCCCCGCGGTTTTTGCGCCGGCGTCGAACGTGCGATCGGCATCGTCGAGCGCGCCATCAGCCTGTACGGTGCGCCGATCTACGTTCGACACGAAATCGTTCACAACAAGTTCGTGGTGGATGACCTGCGGGTGAAGGGTGCGGTCTTTGTCGAGGAGCTCTCCGAAGTTCCCGCGGGGGCGACGCTCATTTTTTCCGCGCACGGTGTGTCCCGTGCCGTGCGGCAGGAGGCGGAAGGGCGGGGGCTCAAGGTGTTCGACGCAACCTGTCCGCTGGTGACCAAGGTTCACGTCGAAGTCTCGAAGATGCGCGGGGAGGGGCGGGAGATCGTGATGATCGGCCATCGCGGGCATCCCGAATCCGAAGGGACGATGGGCCAGGCCGAGGGCGGGATGCATCTTGTCGAAGGCGTCGAGGATGTGGCGCGTCTGGAAGTGCGCGACCCCGGAAAACTGGCTTATGTCACCCAGACCACCCTGTCGGTGGATGACGCCGCGGCCATCGTGGACGCGTTGAAGGCACGTTATCCGGAGATTGTCGGCCCGAAAAAGGACGACATCTGCTACGCGACGCAGAATCGGCAGGATGCGGTCAAGTTCATGACCCCGCAGTGCGACCTGGTCATCGTGGTTGGTTCGCCCAACAGTTCCAACTCGAATCGCCTGCGCGAGGTGGCACAGGCGAGGAATACCGAGGCCTACATGATCGACAACGCCGGGCAATTGCAGGCGGAGTGGGTCACGGGCAAGAAGCGCATCGGTGTCACCGCAGGTGCATCGGCCCCCGAGGTTCTGGTGCAGGAGGTGATCTCGCGGTTGCGCGAACTCGGTGCGGTCAAGGTCGTTGCTCTTGAGGGGATCGAGGAGAACGTCACCTTCCCTCTGCCCAAGGGTTTGTCGGCAACGGCGTGACAAGGACATTGCGGGCTCCCTCGGCTGACTAGCGCTGGCGGATGTCCTCGTGCCGCAGATCGTAGCGCAACTCGGGCGTTGCGCAGGTTTTCACCGACATGCCGTGTTTTATCCCGGATGGGGGACGGCGAGTCTTGGTCTTGGGCGCAATCCGGAATCCTCAGAGGCCACAGTCGCCGGGACTGGCCTTACGTAGGTGCCTCGCCTGTTGCATCGTAAAACGAGGTATTGCGATACAGACGTTCGATGTGCCCGGTCCGGCTGAGCGAAT
>CAMBSA010000461.1 GCA_945869935.1 Bordetella parapertussis
GATGTCGGTCTGTCCGCTTGGGCCCGTCGGCACGACGATGCTGATCGGGCGGTTCGGAAACGAGGCGTCGGCGGTCTGCGCGTTGACAACGCCGCCGAAGCCCAAGGGCAAGGCCAGCAGCAAACCGATGCGTACGCAGTCTGCGAGCGAACCCGATGCGGTTCTCTTTTTCATGTCCTGCTCCTCCTCCGGTTGAGATGCAACTCCCGTTGTTCGGGAATGCCCGCTTTTCAGGAATGCCATTTACGGCTGCGGCTTCCCGTATTCGCATTAATGCATGAATCTGCCGCCGGTATCGCATGCGGCCGGCCCGCAGTCAATGTCCAACGAGGAGAAAAGCAATGAAATGGTGCCGCATCGCGCCAGCCGGGTGCTTATCGAATTCCGCAAACAGGGCTGATACCCCGCTCGCGCAGCGTGGGCGCCGGGAGCAGGATTTCAGGCCGGCGCGGCGACCGGGGATTCCTTCGGAAAGAAAAACGCCACCACCAGTGCGATCGAGGCGAGCGCGGCGAGTATCACGAACACGGTGGAAAAGCCCCGGCCGCTTGCCTGCGACCAGGCCACCAGCGGCACCGCGGTGGCACTGGCGGCAAAGGACACCACGTAGCGCACCGCAAACGCCCGCGCACGCCATTCCTCGACGGTGTAGCGCGCCACCATCGCGTCGTTGATCGGTATCTGGCCGAAGACGAAGAACATCATTCCGGCGGCGACCACCAGCATGGTGAAGTTCTCGGTCGATGCGGCGGCAAGCAGCAGCGGGATCTGCAGCGCCACCACCGGCACGAAAATGCGCTTGAGGCCGATGCGGTCGATGAGCGATCCGATGATCAGCTGCGCGACCGCCGCGATAAGGTAGACGATGCACACCATCAGCCCGATGCCGGCGGTGGAGTGGGTGATGGCGTTCAGGCGCTCATCGAACAGCTTGGGCATGGAGATGGTGGTCGCATTGAATATCACGCTGTTGGCGATGATCGCCACCGCGAGCACCAGGAAGGCGCGCAGCAGCAGGTCGCGGGTGAGCCGCGGCGGCGGTACGCGCGTGGCAGGTTTTGCTGCGATGGCGCGCGGCTTGAGCACCGCGAAGGCGATGCCGGTGGCGATCGCCAGCGCGCCGGGGATCAGGAAGGCGGCGCGCCAGTGCACCCATTCGGCAAGCGCACCCGCGATCAGCGCGGCCACGGCCACGCCGACGTTGCCCCAGACGCCGTTGACGCCGAGTACCCGGCCGAGGTTTTCCGGCACGTTCGAGACCAGCATCGCGATGCCCACGGGGTGATAGATCGCGGCGAACACGCCGATGAAGGTGAGCCCGACGGCGATCTGGACCGGCGTCTGCGCGAATCCGGTGGCGATCGTCGCCGCACCGATGCCGATGAAGAACACCGTCATCATGCCGCCGCGGCTCCAGCGGTCGGCAAGCCAGCCCGCGGGGAGCGAACAGGCGCCGAAGGCAATGAAACCGCCGAGGGCGAGCGGCAGGAGTTCGCTGTAGGGCTGGCCGTACTCCACGCCGATCGCAAGCACGACCGTCGGGAAGATCAGCATCAGCAGGTGATCGAGCGTGTGCCCGAAGTTGAGGAAAAGGCGGAGCATCCCGGTATCTTAGCGGGCGCCGGGGGCCGGCGTCCCCTTGATGTGTCCGGCATCCCTGATTCGGACAGGGGGAATTGAATTGAGCGTCGGTGGAAATAGCTCGCGATTCGTATGAGAATGCCCCTCATACCTCTCGTCTCAGGAGGCGCCATGCGCCGCTTCGTTCTGCTCGGTCTGATGTGCCTGCTGTTCGCCGCCGGGATGGCACGCGGGCAGCCGCGTGAAGACGAAGGCGGCGGGCTCAAGGGGGCGGATGATCTGCTTGCCGCCGTGGTGCGGGTGAAGATGAAGGCGGTGAAAGGCGCGCGTTCGAGCGACACCCTTGGCGATGAGCGCGAGGGTACCGGCATACTCATCGACGACAAGGGCCACATCCTCACCATCGGTTACGTGGTGATGGAGGCGCAGTCGATCGAGATCACCACCCAGGACGACAAGACCGTGCCTGCGGTGCTCGCTGGATACGACCACGTCACCGGTTTTGGCCTCTTGCGTGCGCTGAGGCCGCTGGACATCAAGCCGATCGCGCTCGGCGATGCGGACAAGCTGCCGGTGAAGGAACCGGTGATGGTGCTGCCTCACGGCGGGCGCAGTGCGGCGACGCTTGCCTATGTGATGTCGCGGCGCAAGTTCACCGGAAGCTGGGAGTACCAGCTGGACAGCGCGATATTCACCTCGCCGCCGACCATGAAATGGGCGGGTGCCGCCCTGCTCAACCGCGAGGGCAAGCTGGTGGGTGTGGGTTCCTTGCTGGTGCGCGATTCGATCGGCCCGGGACAGGCGGTGCCGGGCAACATGTTCGTGCCGATCGATATCGTCAAACCGATCCTCGCCGACCTGATCGCGAGCGGAAAGCGCTCCGGGCCGCAGCGCCCGTGGATCGGGCTTGCGACCGAGGAAGTGCAGGGGCATCTGTTCGTGACCCGCGTCTCGCCCGACAGCCCGTCGGAGAAGGCCGGGATCAAGCGCGGCGATATCGTCATCGGCGTGAGCGGGAGCCCGGTTACCACCCACGATGCGCTGTACGAAAAACTCTGGGCGGCTGGCAATGCGGGGGTGGATGTGCCCTTGCGGGTGCTGCAGGGCGCGGAGCTGAGGGAGATCCGGGTGCGTTCAATCGACCGCAATGATTATTTCAGGGACAGGGCGGCGTTCTGATCCGCATATGACCCGGGATCATTCCGACAGTTTTTTTCTGCGGCGCCGGGCGGTGCTGGGCGGCGCGGCGCTCGGCCTCGCGGTGGCGCCCTTGCCGCTGCTTGCGCAGGCGGTCCTGCTCACCCCGCGGCAGACCGAAGGGCCGTTCTATCCGCCGAAACTCCCCGTGGACCAGGACAATGACCTGGTGAGCGTCAAGGGCGCATCGGGTCGCGCGAAGGGCGAGATCACGCATCTTTCGGGGCGGGTGCTGGATGCGCGCGGCCGGCCCCTGCGCTCGGTGCGGGTGGAAATCTGGCAGTGCGATGCGAACGGGCGCTATCTGCATCCGGGTGACAGCGCCGGCGTGGACCGCGATCC
>CAMBSA010000462.1 GCA_945869935.1 Bordetella parapertussis
ACCCAAAAAATCATCCGCATCGCCCTGCTGTGGTCGCTAGCCGTGCTCGCGTTGCCCTTGCAGGCGCAGGGATTCCCGAACAAGCCCATTCGCCTGATGCTGGGCTACTCGCCGGGCGGCGGCATCGACGTGCTGAGCCGCGCCTTCGCGCAGCGCTTCGGCGACGCGCTCGGCCAGCAGATCGTGTTCGACAACAAGCCCGGCGCCTCCGGCGCGATCGCGGCGGACCTGCTGATCAAGTCCGCGCCCGACGGGTACACGCTTTTCATCACCGAGACCGGCTACCTGGTTTTCTCGCAGCTCACGCCGAACACGCCCGACCCGCTCAAGGCCTTCCAGCCGGTCGCGCCTATCATGGCGCTGCCGCTGCTGATCGCGGTGCCCGCGGATTCGCCCGCGAAGAACACCCGCGAACTCATCGCGATGCTGAAGGCAAACCCCGGCAAGTACAGCTTCGGCATTCCGGGCATCGGAACGATGCATCACCTGGGCTTCGAGCTGTTCATGCAACTCACCGGCATCAATGCCGTGCACATCGCCTACAAGGGAAGCCCGGCAATCATGCCCGACCTGATCGGAGGCCGTCTTGCGATTGGCCTCTTGAGCACGACAGCGGCCGCGGGCGCGGAGAAGGCCGGCAAGCTGCGGGTGATCGCCACGATGACCGCGCAGCGCACGCCGATGTCGCCCGACTGGGCGGCGCTTGGCGAGATCCTGCCGAAGTTCGAAGCGACACCGCGGATCTTTTTCGTCGCGCCGCTGGGCACGCCGCAGGCGGTGGTCGAGCGCCTGAACGAGGCCGCGCGGGTCGCGCTGTCCAAGCCCGACCTGAAGGAGATTTTCGAGAAAGGTGGCGCGATTCCCGCGACCGCCACCCCAGAAGAACTTCGCCAGCAGATTGCGGAAGACTACAAACGCTGGGGCGAAGTGGCGAAAAAGGTCGGGGTCAACAGCACGAACTAGCCGGGCAACTGGCCGGCAAGCACCCTCTCGATTCGACGATCGGGCACCAGCCACATGATCGCCACCGCCACGTAAAGCGCAATCGCGATCCACGCGTGCACCAGGCACAGGGGGATCGCGGCCAGATAGCACGCAAGCGACACGATTCCCTTGGTGTCGCGGCCCAGCGCCCGCGCGAGGGCCGATTCCCTGCCATGGTGCGAGAGAAGCACACGGACCAGTACGAAATACGCCACGCCGCACATCAGCAGCACCACACCGTAGAGCGCGACGGGCGTGGCGGCAAAGTGGTTCTCCCCCATCCAGCCGGTGACAAAGGGAATCAGCGACAGCCAGAACAGCAAGTGCAGGTTGGCCCAGAGCGCGCCCCCGCTCACCTTCTGCACCGCGTGCAGCAGGTGGTGATGATTGTTCCAGTAGATGCCGACGAACACGAAGCTCAGCACATACGACAGGAACACAGGCACCAGCGGCGCGAGCGTCGCGATATCGGTCCCGTGCGGCACCTTCATCTCCAGCACCATGATCGTGATGATGATCGCGATCACGCCATCGCTGAACGCTTCCAGCCGTCCCTTGCCCATTCAATGCTCTCCCATGCCTGAATTATCCCCGTCACCATGCCCGTCTCGGGCGGATGATGTCAAACATCGCCCGAGGCACTCCCCCGCGACCAGCGCTGCATCCACGGTGAATTCGCCAGGACGTTGCATCTGCCGCGCTACCTCGTCGACATCCATCAGCCGGAATTCCGCGACCTCGCCGTCTCGGTTGACCGGCACAAAATCCTGCGGCAGTTCGAGGTCGAAGAGTTCGATGCGCTGCGCGTCCACGCCTTCCGGGTCGCGGCGGCGAAAGCGCAGGGTGCCGCATCGTTTCGCCTTGCGCGCAAGTTCCTCCGGAATGCCGGCTTCTTCGCCGCATTCCTTCAGCAGGGTCGCCCAGGCGTTCGTATCGGCCGCAATGCCGCCCGCGACAATGTTGTCGAGACGGTCCGGATCGACCGATTTGGCCGGACTGCGGCGCGCAATCCACATCGACATTCCCTGCGGCGTCCGCACCAGGCCGTTCAGGTGCGACGCGTGGCTTTCGATGCCGAACAGCTTTCGCGCCGCGCGTTCCATGCGAAACAGTTCCGGCTCGGTGGCGCCGCCCTGCGCGCCTCGCGGTGGAACGCGATAGGCCTCGTCGCGCCAGCCGGTGACCACGCCATCGTCGCGCAGGCGCTGCAGCACTTGCGCGATCGCGAGGCTCCGGGTCGCGGCCGAATCGAGGCCGGGCGCAAAGCCCACCCGTTCCTGCCCCACCGAGAACACCTCCGGCCAGCGGGTCAGCCGTTGTGCGAGTTCGGGCAGCATCCAGCCCACCGGGCGATCGCCGACACAAAACCGCAACAAACCCTCCGAATCGAATTGCAGTTCGCTCTCGACCCAGGACGGCAGAGGCGCACGCGGCGCAGGTGTCAGAAAAACCCTTGCGGTCACGATACGGTCATGCCCGGGCGCTAGTGTCTGCGGGTCCGCAAGCGTGCAGACATTCGAATGAAGGAGGAGCCCACATGATCATCACGGAAAAGGACATCGAGGCAAGGCAGGAGCGCACGCCGGTCGACTCGCAAAGCCTCGTGCTTGCCGCCCTTGCAATCATCAGCAGGACACGCGCGAACTGGCGGGACGATCGGGGCACGCGGGCTAATGACCGCGCGTCGGCAGCCAGAGCACCAGTTGCGGAAAGGCGATCAGCAAACCGGTAAACAGCACCATCATCATGAAAAACGGGAAAGCGGCTTTCGCGACTTCCGCGGTGGTGGATTTGGCGAGTCCCTGGATGACAAACATCGCGAAGCCCACCGGCGGCGTGACTTCGGCCATTTCCACCGTCACGACAAGAAAGATTCCGAACCACACCGGATCGAAGCCCGCCGCCTTCACCAGCGGCAAAACGATCGGCAGGGTCAGCACGATGCTCGAGATGCCGTCGAGCGCTGTGCCAAGGATCAGGTACACCACGAGCAGCATCGCGATCAGGCCGAGGGGCCCGAGACCGAGCGGCTCGATCATCGCCGCCACCGCCTGCGGCACGCCGAGATAGCTCATCGCGGTGGACACGAAGCCGGCACCGATCAGGATCAGCCCGATCA
>CAMBSA010000463.1 GCA_945869935.1 Bordetella parapertussis
GTTGCTAAATCTGGCAATCATATTAACCAATTTTAAGCGTCGATAAATGATCTGAAAAAGGCAAAGTTCGCAATTGAATGTTTCCCGCCCGGGACGTTTTTTAGCTGCTCCGCCACCGTCCCGGCCCGTCCGCGACGCCCGCTTACTCCGCCCGCGCCCCCGAGATGCGCACCACGTCCTTGCGCGAGGCGAGTTCGCGGCGGATGTGCGCGGCGAATTCGTCGGGGCCTGAGCCGGTCCAGTCGTAGCCCTTGGATGTCACCTGCGACTGGCGGAACTCCGCGTCCTGGGTGAGGCGGATCGAATCGCGATGGATCCTGTTGACGATGTCCCGCGGCGTGCCTGCCGGGACGAAGGTGCCGAACCACACGTTTGCATCGACGTCGGGATAGCCGACTTCGGCGAAGGTGGGCATATCGGGAATCAGCGGCGAGCGTTTTGGTCCGCTGATTGCGAGCGGCTTGATCTTGCCCGCCTTCACCTGGGGCAGGCCGGAGGCGACGCCCACCCAGGTGAGCGGGACCTCGCCCGCGATCGTCGCGGTCATCGCAGGTTGCAGGCCCTTGTAGGGCACATGCACGAGGTCGATGCCCGCCTTGGATTTGAGCATCTCGGTGCCGAGGTGCGACTGGCTGCCGCTGCCGTAGGAGGCATAGCTGAATTTGCCGGGTTCGCGCCTGGCGAGTTCCACGAGTTCGGGAATGCTGCTGGCAGGCAGCGACGGGTTGGCGACCATCATCTGCCCGAAGGAGACAAGCAGCGTGACCGGCTGGAAATCGCGCAGGGCGTCGTAGGGCAGCTTCGCGTACAGGTGCGGATTGATGGTGAACGTGGCGTCCGTCGTGAACAGGATGTTGTAGCCATCCGGTGCCGATTTGGCCACGACTTCCGTGCCGAGAATCGTGTTGGCGCCCGCGCGTGTTTCGACCACGACCGCCTGGCCCCATTCCTTCGACAGGCGCTCGGCCAGAACGCGCGCAAGCACGTCTACCCCGCCGCCGCCGGGATAGGGAACCATCACACGGACCGGTTTGGTCGGCCAGGTTTGCGCCTGAGCGGCGCACGTGCTGACGAGCAACGCGCCGAGCGCGATACTGCGAAGGATGTTTTTCATGGATGTCAGGTTCGGGAGCGGTTGAAGATAGGCAACTGGTTCAATGGCAATGCACGGTCCGTGCCAGATGGAGCATTCTAGTATCGATCCAGGTCGTGACCTTTCGTACTTGATCCTTGTCAATCGCGGGTGCGCGGTGGGCGCGCAAGATACAAACGGATCAGGAGCCACCCAATGCGAAGTTTGATTCTTGCGATTCTGGCATTCCTCGCGGTGTTTCCGCTGTCGGCCACAGCGGCGGATGAGGTGCGTGGCCGCACCCTGTATGAGGCGCGTTGCAGCGGTTGCCACAGCACCAGCGTTCATTCGCGAAATCCGCGCGCGGCACAGGACTTCGACGGAATCCGCCTTCAGGTGAGGCGCTGGGCGGGCGGGACGGGAACCGGCTGGTCGCCGGAGGAGATCGATGATGTCTCTGTCTACCTGAACCGGCGCTACTACCGTTTTCGTTGTCCGACTGCGCTGTGCGGAAACGAGCAGGCACGGCTCACGGATTAATCCGGTTCGGCACGTTTCTCGCGCGCTGGAAAGAGGAACGACCCTCCGGGGAGGGCCGTAAAGAGGAACGACCCTCCGGGGAGGGCCGTCCCGAAGCAATCGGCCGGTGGGAGGTTCCGTACGCGCTTCTGTAGTGAATCCTGGGCGTGCCGGCGTTCACGATTCTTTCAGAATTCTTTCGAAATACTTTCTGTCGTGACGTATTTTTCTGTGCAAACGGGGATTTTACGTCGGGCTTTCCCGGGGTCTACGCAGCTCATGCGGCCGGATTGTGCTTTGCAATACCTTCGTCGGCGGGCTGCACGTACCATGCCCCGCTGGAGGTCGGACATTCTATGAATCGCATCGCGGTGATAATGCTCGGCCTTGTGACGCTGGCCGGATGTGCGGGGGTGACGCGGATGCCGGAACGGGTCGCCCTGCCCGAGGTGGCGCGCTTTTCGAGCGCGAAGGCGGGGGAACCCTTGCCCGATGGCTGGCGAGCCATGACGCTCTCGCGCTACAAGCAGGCAACCGAGTACCGGCTGGTGGTCGAGGACGGACACACGGTCGTCAAGGCGAGCGCGGACGCCTCGGCCTCCGGGCTGATCCACGATATCAATGTCGATCTTCAGGCGTTTCCCGTGATCCGCTGGCGCTGGAAGGTGAACGAACTCATCGAAGGCGCGGACAACACCCGCCATTCGCACGAGGACTCGCCGGTGCGCCTGCTCGTCACGTTCGAAGGCGACAAGACCAAGTGGGATTTCTCCGACCGCCTGTTCGCGACGCAGCTGCGCATGATGACCGGCGCCGAGCTGCCCTATGCCACGCTGATGTACATCTGGGAAAACCGCGCACCCAAGGGCACGCTCATCGACAACGCCCACACCTCGCGGGTGAAGATGATCGTCGCCGAAAGCGGTCGCGACCGGCTGGGCCGCTGGATCGAGGAGTCACGCGACCTGCGCGCGGATTTCCGGCGCGCCTTCGGCGAGGAGCCGGGGCGCGTGCGCTCGGTGGCGGTGATGACCGACTCCGACAACACCGGCGAGAAGTCCCACGCGTTCTACGGGGATATCGCGTTTGAACGCGGAGGGTCTGAGCGCAGTGCGTTGAGCCTGAACGACTGAGCGCGGCGGTCAGCCGACAATCGCTCGCGCCGGCGAATCGAGCGGCGCATCGAGCACCGCGTGCATGAGCCGTTCTGCGGCTTCCTTGCCGAGCGCGGTCGCGGTGTAGGAAAGGAATTTCCTGCACACGGAGGCTTCGCTCATCGGCAGGCCGGGGTCGCCTTCCACCGCATCCACCGTGGCCGACAGGGTTTCGCCCGCGACGCGAATGTCCAGTCGCGCGCCGCGCCGGTTGGCCTGCGTGCGTTCGGTGTTCTCGACGATTTCGATCTTCGCTTCGAGCGCGCGGATCAGCGGATTGTCGATATGCCGATAGGCCTCGGGCCCGAGATCGCCGAGCACAAGCGCCGCCGCGAGACCGTAGGACA
>CAMBSA010000464.1 GCA_945869935.1 Bordetella parapertussis
TGATCATCGGCGAGAGCGTCTCGAAGTTCTGCAGCCGGTAGAACTGGCCCGGCTGGAAGCGGCGCGCAGCGGCGGGCGCGTGCAGCACGATTTCGACGATGGTCGGAGTCAGCCGCGTTACCTGATGCACCGTGGCGCGAAGGTCCGCATCCAGCCCCGCGAGGAACGCGCGGTCGTCGATCTTGTTGGCGGGCGGCGACTTGGAAAGCACGCGCGACACCACCGGATAACCCTGTTTTGTCGAGCCGAGCGCCTTCACCACGTTGCCGAAGTACGAGGGATGCAGGTCGCCGAAGAAGGAAACAAAGCGTCCGTCCGTGGCGCGGCTGAGCAGCACGTCGGAGTTCTGCGGTTTTGAGATCGAAAACTGCGGCTTGATCGGCGCGCCGTTTTCGTCGCAGGCGCGGAAGTACTTGCCGTCGAGCTGGAAGTGTTCACCGTCCTCGCGCGCGAGCACGGTGTTGGGCTGCGTGCCGGCGGCAATGAAGATGGTGTGCGCGGCGCGGCGGATTTCGCCCTGGGTGTGCCACTTGCCGTCGTCGCCCATCGCCTGATGGCTGAACTTGATGCCGCGCGCGGCGCCGTACTCGTCCACTTCCACCGCCTGCGGCGTGAGGCATTCGGCGAACACGATGCCTTCCTCGAGCGCCTTTTCCACTTCCTCGTGGTTGAGCGTGTAGGAGGGGCTGTCCACCAGACGGCGGCGGTAGGCAACCGTCACGCCGCCCCAGGCGAGCAGCAGTTCGGTGATGCGCGCGTTGCGGCCTTCGAACTTCGCGTGCTCGCGTTCCCCGCGGATCGCGCGGCCGTGCGAGAGAAATTCCTCGGCGATCTCGCGGTCCTCGTCCGACCAGCGGTCGCGGATCGCGTCCTCGCCGATGGACTTCGCAAGTGCATCGTAGCGTTCAAGGAACTTGTCCACTTGCACCACGTAGTAGGCAAGCGATTCGGTTGCGGTGTCGATCGCGGTGAGACCGCCACCGATCACCACCACCGGCAGGCGGATCTGCATGTTGGCGATCGATTCGGACTTGGCCGCGCCGGTAAGCTGCAGCGCCATGAGGAAGTCCGACGCGGTGCGCACGCCGCGCGCAAGTCCGTTGGGAATGTCGAGTGTCGTGGGCTTGCCCGCGCCCATGCACAGCGCCACATGGTCAAAGCCCAATTTCCAGGCATCGTCCAGCGTGACCGTGCCGCCGAAGCGCACGCCGCCGTAGAGCGCGAACTGCGCGCGGCGCTCGAGCAGCAGGCGGATGATTTTCAGAAAGTTCTTGTCCCAGCGCACGGTGATGCCGTATTCGGCGACGCCGCCGAAGCCCGCCATCACGCGCTCGTCCAGCGGTTCGCGCAGGGTGTTGACGTCGCGGATCGGCTCGAACGCGACGCGGCTGCCGTCCACGCGAACACCGGAGATCGTCTCCGGCAGCGGCTCGATCTTCAGGCCATCGATGCCGACGACCGCATGGCCGTCGTTGAGCAGATGGTGCGACAGGCTGAACCCGGCCGGGCCCATGCCGGCCACCATGACGCGGTAGCCGCTGCGCGCTTTTGGCACAGGGCGGCGGAAGTTCAGCGGGTTCCAGCGGGTGAGCAGCGAGTAGATTTCGAAGCCCCAGGGCAGTTCGAGCACGTCCTTCAGGGTGCGCGTCTCGACTTCCGGAATGTTCACCGGTTCCTGCTTCTGGTAGATGCAGGCCTTCATGCAGTCGTTGCAGATGCGGTGGCCGGTGGCGGCGGCGAGCGGGTTGTCCACGCAGATGATCGCGAGCGCCGCGATCGCGAGGCCCTCGGTCTTGGCGGTGTGGAATTCGGAAATCTTCTCTTCCAGCGGGCAGCCGGCGAGCGTGACGCCGAAGGGGCTTTTCTTGAAGGTGATCTTCTGCGGTTCGGCTGCCGAGGGCTTCTCTCGCAGGCCCTTGGAGCAGGAGTCCTTGCCCTGCGCATGGCACCAGATGCAGTAGTTGGACTGGTCGAGCGCGCCGGTGAGGTCGGTGCCCTTGTCGGTAAGCGCAAAGCCCTCACGACGGCGGCCGTGGCCGCGAGCAATGCGGTGGCCGACCACACCCTGGCGTTCGCCCGATTCGGCGTGCTTCAACAGATGCTGGGGATCGACCTTGGCGGGCAGCTTGAACAGCACGCCCGCGTGATGCCGGGCCTGGCCGGCCTCGGTGTGCACCGCCCAGGCGGCGTAGCGGGCGGCGGTGTCGAGGATCTCCGCGTTGGCGGCTTCGTCCTTCAACCAGCCGGTGACGGCGTTGGCGAACTGGAGGTCATCAAAGGCGCCAATGTTCGCTTCGAGCGTGGCCTGCAGCGCTTCGCCGTCCAGCGCCTGCGCCTCCGGCGCCTTGATCCTGGTGGCGGCGCGGCGTTGCACGAACTGGCGCTTGACGGTGAACAGCGGGGCGAGCTCGTCGTGCTTGCCTTCAAGGGCCAGCACCTCGTCGGTAATGCCGAACAGCTGCGCGATATAGCGGTCGAGGTGCGGCGAGACTTCGAGGATCAGCGCGGATTCGGCGCGGGCATCGAGCGAGTCGGGCGCCTTGCGCGCGGCAGCGAGCTTGTCGGTGAGCGCCGCGTCGGCGGTCTTCAGGAAGTCGAGAAAAGCCTGATCGACGCGGACGAGGCCGTCACGGTCGTACAGGTCTGCGAATTTGAGTCCGAAGGCGAGCTTCAGCATGCGATCCCCGCGTTGTTGACCGGCGCCGTCCGGAACAGCACACCCGGAACAGCACTGCGGGGGCGCCGGAGGCGCGGGGTACTGGCTACTAGCGCGGGGCAGCAGGCGCCGCCCCGGCAAATACTGTCAAGACAATACGGGAGCCTAGCGCTCCAGATACTGCAGCTTGCCCGGGACGTCTTTCCATTTTTCCGCGTCGGGCAGGGCGTCTTTCTTGTCAGTGATCGTCGGCCAGCCAAGTTTGGAGAGTTCCGCGTTCAGGGCGATGAAGACTTTCTGGTCGGCCGGGACATCTTCCTCGGCATAAATCGCGTTCACCGGGCATTCCGGGATGCAAACCGCGCAATCGATGCACTCATCGGGGTCGATGGTGAGGAAGTTCGGGCCTTGCTTGAAGCAGTCGACGGGGCAGAC
>CAMBSA010000465.1 GCA_945869935.1 Bordetella parapertussis
GGAGGCGCTCACGATGGCGCTCACCGCGCCGGCCTGGGCGCCGCTGGTGTCGTTCTCGCTCCTGATCCTGGTGCTGCTGCTGCGGCCGGGAAAGGTCTGACATGGGCGCGCTCGCACGCATCCCCACGCGAGGCTGGTTCATCATCGCGGCGCTGTTTCTCGGCCTGGTGCCGCTGCTCAAACTCCCGGCGTTCTACGAATCCTTCCTGTACCTGTGCTTCTACTGGGTGGTGCTCGCCACTTCGTGGAACATCCTGTCGGGCTATTCGGGGTATTTCTCCTTCGGGCACGGCGCTTTCTTCGGCATCGGGATGTACACCACCGCGGTGCTCGCCGGAAAACTGGACATGCCCTTCCTCTGGACCTTGCCGGCAGCCGGCCTGATGTCGGCGGTGTTCGGCATGGGGCTTGGGGCGGTGGTGTTCCGGGTGAAGAGCATGCGCGGGGAACTGTTTGCGCTGCTCACGCTGGCTGTGACCTACGTGATCGCCACCATCATTCTCAATACACCGATCGACGGCGGTCCGGGCGTTTATCTGAGCGCGGTGCCGATGCCTGCGATCATGTCCTCGCAGTCCTCGACCTTCTACATCCTGTCGATGCTGCTCGCGATGATCTCGATATGGCTTGCCTGGGAGGTTCACCGCTCCAAGCTCGGCACCGGCCTGTTCGCGATTCACGACGACGAGGACGTGGCGGAAGTGATGGGCGTGCCCACCTTCCGCTACAAGATTGCCGCGTTCGGCATTTCATGCGCGCTTGCCGGGGTCGCGGGCGGCATACACGCGATGTTCGTGTCCTACGTGACGGTGGGCGAGACCTTCTCGATCCTGGTGCCGCTGACGGTGGTGTTGATGAGCGTGCTCGGCGGCTCGCGGCGCTGGTTCGGCCCGGCGATCGGTGCGGTGGTGGTGACAGGTCTCCTGTATGCGTTCACCGCGGGCGATTACGCGGTGCTTGGCCGCGCGCTGGTGGGCGTGATCCTGATCGCGGTGATCCTGTTCATGCCCGAGGGCATCCTAGGGCAGATACTGGGGTATCTGCACCGCAGGAAGCTCGCGGGCTCGGAGTGCGTCGATGCGGACCATCCAGCATCGGATGCGGTGCGCGTCCCCGCGGATGCACATTCGACTGTCGCGAAGGGCGAGGTCATCCTCGATGTCATCGGCGTGGGCAAGTCATTCAGCGGCGTGCATGCGCTCGCGGACGTTCACATGCAGGTGCGCCGCGGCGAGATACTGGGACTTGTCGGCCCGAACGGCTCGGGCAAGTCGACGATGATAAACGTCGTCAGCGGCCATTATCTGGCGAATTCGGGACGCATCGTGTTTGAGGGGCGCGACTTGGTCGGACTGCCCGCGCACCGTGTCGCGCGCTCGGGCATCGCACGCACCTATCAGATACCGCGGCCGTTCGCGCACCTCTCGGTGCTCGAGAACGTGGCGCTCACCGGCATGTTCGGGCGCGACGCGCGCCACAGGCCGGATGCGGAGCGCGAGGCGCGCCGCTGGCTCGAATTCACAGGCCTTGCATCCAGGGCCAATGTATTGCCCGAGGAACTCAATCTGCACCAGCGCAAGTTCCTCGAATTTGCGCGCGCGCTCGCCTCGCGACCGAGCCTGCTGTTCCTTGACGAAGTGCTCTCCGGCTTGACACCTTCGGAGATCGATGGCGCGGTCCGTCTCATCCGGGCGATACGCGACCAGGGCACCAGCATCGTGTTCGTGGAGCACGTGATGCGCGCGGTGATGGAACTCACCGACCGGGTCGTCGTGCTGAGCTACGGCCGCGTGATTGCCGAGGGCGATCCGCACGAGGTGATGCGCCGGGAAGAGGTGGTCACCGCCTATCTCGGGAAACCCCATGGCACGTGACCGTATGAAACTTGACCGTTTTTCTGCCAGGGGAGACGGCCGCAATGCTTGAAGTCGACCGCATACGCGTCGCCTACGGCGCGGCGCCCGCGATCTGGGACGCATCGATACGCGTCAACGCAGGTGAGCTGGTGTGCGTCGTCGGGCCGAACGGCGCCGGGAAGACCACGCTGATCAACGCGATCGCAGGTCTCAACCGGGTGAGCGGCGGCGCGCTGCGCCTGGACGGGCGCGATATTTCGAAGCTTCCGCCGCACCGCTTCTGCGACGAGGGCATCGCGATCGTGCCCGAGGGAAGGCGGCTTTTCACCGGCATGAGCGTGCGCGAGAACCTGGAACTCGGCAGCTACCGCAAGGCGGCGCATGCGAAACGCGAATCGTCGATCGAGCGGATCTGCGAGATCTTCCCGATCGTGCGCGAAAAGATGAATCTGCCCGCCGGCTCGCTCTCCGGTGGCCAACAGCAGATGGTGGCGATCGGCCGCGCACTGATGGCGCAGCCGCGGCTGCTCTTGCTCGATGAGCCTTCGCTCGGGCTTGCACCGACGATCGTGCTCGACATGTTCCGCGTGATCACTGAAATCAATGCAAGCGGCGTGGCGGTTCTGCTGGTGGAGCAGAATGTGGTGATGGCGATGGAAGTCGCCAGCCGCGCCTATGTGCTCGAGGAAGGCCGCATCGCCGCCGAAGGCACGCCCGAGGAACTGCTCGCGCAGGATCATATTCAGCGCGCTTACCTTGGACGTGAATGAGTGGGACGTGAATGAGTCGGCCGTGACTGCATTGGTCGCAAGCGAATGGGCCGCGAATGCGTCGGGTTCGAGTTGGAATCCGGACGGCTATCCTGACAGTTTGCGAAAAAACCCCAGCATCGGCGCGGCAAAGCGGGCGATATACTGACATTTGCCCGTTTTCGTTGCTTGTGCCCCGACCCCTGATTCGTCGCGGGCGCAGCGATGTCCGGGCCGGTAGACTCCGCAGGATCCTTTCGCACATCCCAAGCCACGTATCGTCGATGAATCTCAAACAAAGCTTTCCCGAACTCGCCGCGCTGGATGCACGCGCCCAGCGGCTCGAAATCCCCTGGGGCGAGGGCAGCATGGTCTGGCGGCGCTGGGGCAAGGGACGGCCGCTGGTGCTGTTGCACGGTGGCGGCGGCGCCTGGAACCACTGGGTGCGCAACATCGATGCATTGGCCGCGCATTACTCGGTGTGG
>CAMBSA010000466.1 GCA_945869935.1 Bordetella parapertussis
GGCGCGTTCGAATACCTGCCCAAGCCCTTCGATGTCGATCAGGCGGTGGACCTGATCCGCCGCGCGCTCGACGAATCGCTGCGCGAGCAGCCCGCCGCGGAAGCCGCGGTGAGTTCGCCCGAAATTCTTGGCCAGGCGCCGGCGATGCAGGAGGTGTTCCGCGCGATCGGACGCCTAGCGCAATCCTCGGCCACGGTGCTCATCACAGGCGAATCAGGCTCGGGGAAGGAACTCGTTGCGCGTGCCCTGCACCGGCACAGCCCGCGGGCATCCAAACCCTTCATCGCGATCAACACCGCGGCGATGCCCAAGGACCTGCTCGAATCCGAGCTCTTCGGCCACGAGCGCGGCGCCTTCACCGGCGCGCAGGCGATGCGCCGCGGCCGCTTCGAGCAGGCCGAGGACGGAACCCTGTTCCTCGATGAAATCGGCGACATGCCGGCGGACCTGCAGACGCGCCTGCTGCGTGTTCTTTCGGATGGCACCTTCTACCGTGTCGGCGGTCATCAGCCGATTCGCGCGAGCGTGCGCGTGATCGCCGCCACCCACCAGGACCTCGAGGCGCGGGTGCGCGAGGGCCAGTTCCGCGAGGACCTGTACCACCGCCTGAACGTGATCCGTCTGCGCCTGCCCTCGGTGCGCGAGCGGCGCGAGGACATCCCGCTGCTGGCAAAGTATTTTCTCGCCAAGAACGCGCGCGAGATCGGCGTCGAGACCAAGCGATTGTCGGATGCCGCGATGAGCTACATGGCCGCGCAGGACTGGCCGGGCAACGTGCGCCAGATAGAGAACGTCTGTCACTGGCTCACCGTCATGGCGCCGATGCAGGTGGTCGAAGTCGGCGACCTGCCGCTGGAATTGCGCGAGGAAGCGGCCGGCGGCAACGAGCCCGACTGGCTCGGCGCCTTGTCGCGCGAGGTCGAGCGGCGCTTCGCGCGCGGCGAAACCGGCGTGATGGATTTTCTTTCACGCGATTTCGAGAAGCTGCTCATCTCGCGCGCACTGGTGAAGACCGGCGGTCGCCGCATCGAAGCGGCCAACCTGCTGGGCATCGGACGCAACACCATCACCCGCAAGATCGCCGACCTCGGGCTTGAGGAAAAGGACGCGAAGCCCGCCGCGGAGTAGAAATCGCAGGGCGGTCGCGCGATCCGCGGGACGCGCAGCAGCCACCGGCAGTCGGTGTCGCAAAGTCGTTTATTCTCGGGATCGTGATTTCCAACCCGATGAGCACGATGAAAAAAGCCATACGCAGCCTGCTGGTCGCCAACCGCTCCGAGATCGCGATTCGCGTCATGCGCGCGGCGGCGGAAATGCGCATACGCACCGTCTCGATCTACTCCAACGAAGACCGCTTCGCGCTGCATCGCTTCAAGGCCGACGAGAGCTATCTCGTCGGCGCGGGCAAGCGCCCGATCGACGCCTATCTCGACATCGAGGACATCCTGCGCATCGCGCGCGAGGCGGGCGTGGACGCGATCCATCCCGGCTACGGCTTTCTCTCCGAGAATCCGGATTTCGCCGAGGCCTGTGAACGCGCCGGCATCATCTTCATCGGGCCGAAGCCTGAGGTGATGCGCCTGCTCGGCAACAAGGTCTCGGCGCGCGAACTCGCGCAGAAGATGAACGTGCCGGTGATGCCCGCCACCGGCGCCCTGCCGCGCGATCCTGCGCAAGCGGCGCGGCTTGCGGCAAAGGTCGGCTACCCGCTGATGCTGAAGGCGAGCTGGGGCGGCGGCGGCCGCGGCATGCGGGTGATCGAATCCGAAGCCGACCTTCCCGGGCTGATGGAAGTCGCGCAGCGCGAGGCGCTCGCGGCCTTCGGCAACGACGAGGTGTATCTCGAGAAACTGGTGCGCCGCGCGCGCCATGTGGAAGTGCAGGTGTTGGGCGATACCCACGGCAGCCTCATTCATCTCTTCGAGCGCGACTGCTCGGTGCAGCGGCGCAACCAGAAGGTAGTGGAGCGCGCGCCCGCGCCCTATCTCGACGACACCCAGCGCGCGGCACTGACGCAGGCGGCCCTGCGCCTGGCGCGCGGTGCGAACTACACCCACGCCGGCACGGTCGAATTCCTGATGGACGCGGACACCGGCTCGTTCTATTTCATCGAAGTAAACCCGCGCATCCAGGTGGAGCACACCGTCACCGAGCAGGTGACCGGCGTGGACATCGTCAAGGCGCAGATCCGCATCAGCGAAGGCGCGAGCATCGGTGACCCCGACGGCTACGTGCCGCGACAGGACGAGGTGCGTCTGAACGGCCACGCGCTGCAATGCCGCGTGACGACGGAGGATCCCGACAAGGGCTTCGCGCCCGATTACGGCCGCATCACCGCCTATCGCAGCGCCGCCGGTTTCGGCATCCGCCTCGATGGCGGCACCGCCTACAGCAACGCGGTGATCACGCCCTTCTACGATTCGCTGCTGGTAAAAGTGACCTCCTGGGGCCATACCGGCGCCGAGGCGATCGCCCGCATGGACCGGGCGTTGCGGGAATTTCGCATCCGCGGCGTGGCGAGCAACCTGCAGTTCCTCGAGAACGTGATCGCGCATCCGTCGTTTGCCTCGGGCGAATGCACCACCCGCTTCATCGACGAGACGCCGGAGCTGTTCCGCTTCGCGCGCCGACGCGACCGTGCCACCAAGCTGCTCAGCTTCATCGGCGAGGTGCTGGTCAATGGCAATCCCGAGATGAAGGGCCGCACGCCGGCGGAGCGTCCGCGCGCGCCCGCGCCGCTGCCGGCGATCGACCGCGCCTCGCCCCCGCCCGCGGGGTCGCGCGACCGGCTGCGCGAACTCGGGCCGGAGCGCTTCGCGCAATGGATGAAGGACCAGCCGCAGGTGCTGCTCACCGACACCACGATGCGCGACGCACACCAGTCGCTTTTTGCCACGCGCATGCGCACGCGCGACATTCTCGCGGTGGCGCCGCATTACGCGCGCCTGCTGCCGCAACTGCTGTCGGTGGAATGCTGGGGCGGCGCGACCTTCGATGTCGCACTGCGCTTCCTGAAGGAAGACCCCTGGGAACGTCTCGCGGGACTTCGCGAGGCGATGCCCAACCTGCTGCTGCAGATGCTGTTCCGC
>CAMBSA010000467.1 GCA_945869935.1 Bordetella parapertussis
CGCGTGCTTTCTTGATCTAATCGGCTCAATCCCTGTGGTCCCCGCGCCGGATGAACGGTCGGGCTGATTCACTTTTTCCAAGGAGCATCCGGTGCGAACGGTTTCCTGGCCCAAAGAAGATTTTTCCCGCATCCCTTTTGCGATGTATCACGACGAGGACGTCTATGCGAGGGAGCAGGAACGGATCTTTCGCGGACCCACATGGAATTACCTCGGCCTTGAGGCCGAACTGCCCAACCCCGGCGACTACATCACCACGGTGATCGGCGACACACCGATCATCGTGAGCCGCGATCAGCAGGGGAAAGTCCATGCGATGGTCAACCGCTGCATGCACCGCGGTGCGACGCTGCGGCGCGAAGCCTTCGGCAATACCGCGGACCACACCTGCGTGTATCACCAGTGGCGCTTTTCATTGGGCGGGCAGCTTCTGAGCGTGCCGTTCCCGCACGGTGCGAAGGGCGAGGGCGGGCTGCCGCCGGACTTCGACAAGAGCACGATCCGGCTGGAGGCATTGCGGGTCGAGATCTACAAGGGCGTGATCTTCGCGACTTTTTCGGATGCCACCGAGCCGCTGCTCGAGTATCTCGATGCTCCGGTGGTGGCCGAGATCGACCGCCTGTTCTCAAAGAAAATCCGCATCCTCGGCTACCAGCGCCAGCGCATCTTCGGCAACTGGAAGCTCTACAACGACAACGTGCGCGACCCCAACCACGGCGGCCTGCTGCACATGTTCTTCGCCACCTTCGACCTGATCCGCCTCTCCCAGGTCGGCGGGGCGAAAGGCGATCGCAGGCACCGCCACAACATTTCGTACAGCGCGCTTGGCGAGGAGGCAGCGGGCGGCCAGGGCAATTACGGCGATACCCAGAAATCGTCCCTCACCGGTTACCGGTTGCGCGACACCAGCATGCTTCAGGGCCGCCGGGAGTTTCCCGACCGGGTGACCCTGGTGATCCTCTCGGTGTTTCCCGGCGCGGTGTTCCAGCAGATATCGAATTCACTCTGTACCCGGCAGATCCGGACCCGCGGCGTGAACGAGATGGAGCTGTACTGGACCTACTTCGGCTTTGAGGACGACGACGAGTCCATGACCGAGCACCGCCTGCTGCAGTCCAACCTGTGCGGCCCGGGCGGCTATATCTCGATGGAGGACGGCGAGGCGGTGGAGATCGTCCACAAGGCATCGGCCACCTCGCAGGACGCGCACGCGCGCTTGGAAATCGGCGGCGTGGGCGAGATTCGGGATTCCAAGAACCTGATCAGCGAGATGCCGGTGCGCGGCTTCTGGTCCTATTATCACGAACTCATGGATTTTCCCGCTAGCGCATCGGCTTCCGCGCAGGTTCCCGGGAAAGCGGCGGCATGACGCACTTCGACGAATTCATGGCCGTCACCAATCTGCTCGGGCGGGCGGCGAACCTGCTGGATGCGGTGCGGCTGGAAGAGTGGGTGGAGTGCTTCACGGAGGACGGCCGCTATTACATCCTGTCGCGCGAAAACTACGAACGCAAGCTGCCGCTGCGGCTGTTCCAGTGCGACAACAAGAACATGCTGCACGATCGGGTGCTTTCGCTTCGCAAGGCCAACGTGGTCAACATCCATCGCGATCAGCATGTGACCGGCGTGCCGCAATTGACGCGGAACGCCGACGGCACCTGGCGCGCCGATTCCGGCTACGCGTTGTACACCACCGATCAGGGCGGCATCAGCAGCCTGTTCGGGGTCGGCACCTATCAGGACCGGATCCGTTTCGAAAACGGACAACCGCTGTTTGTCGAGCGCAGCGTGATCGTCGACACCTTCAGCATCCCGAACATGCTCTCGACTCCGATCTGACGGTCGATCCGGCGAGCAGACGACCGGGGGGCAGGACGCCGTAAATTTCGGACTTTCATTTCAAAGTCCAAGAGCCAAGGCCTGAAAGCGGGCAATCCCGATACCGGATCCGGAATAACACGGTGGCCGAGGAAGTACGCTACTGCTGTTCGATCTTCGCCAGCCGGACGTAGTCGGCCCAGTTCTTGGTCTCGCGCTCGAGCATCTCGTTGACGCCCTTCGCGTTGACCAACCATGGGTCGTAACCCAGCGTGGAGAGAAATTTCTTTGCATCAGCGCCCGAAGCGATTGGCTCCATCCATCCGGTGAGCTGGTCAATGATCGGCCTGGGTGTCCCGGCCGGCATGTGCAGCCCGGAGTAGGCAACGAAGTCCATCTTCAGCCCTGCTTCGGCGGCGCCCGGCACGTCCGGTAGCGATTCCATTCGCGTGGCAGACGTCACGCACAGGGCTTTCAGCTTGCCGCCCGGTGCGATCTGCGCTTTCGCGGTGCCGGTGTCGGTGTAGTAGAAGTCGAACAGGCCCGAGGCCATGTCGTTCATTGCGATCACGCCGCTCTTGTAGGGCACCTCGACCGCCGATAGCCCGAACTGCGTCTTGTAGAGCTCCGCCGCAACCCGGCCGGTGAGGGTGGCTGTGCCGTAGGACGCCTTGTCGCCTTTTGCGCGCAGGTGTTCGGTGAGTTCCGCCACCGTGTTGTAGGGTGCGGAGCGCGGCACCAGCAGGATGAACGCGGTCTTGAAGACGCCGAGCACGCTGAGAAAATCGTTGACCGGATCGTAGTTGAGCGTCTTGTACAGCGCCCGCGCTGCAGCCAGCACGGTGCTGGAGGGCGAAAGGTAGATGGTGTGGCCATCGGGTTTGGCGCGCGCCGCGAAGGCGGCGGCAATCGTGCCGCCCACACCGACCTTGGGGTCGACGGTCACCGGCCTGCCGATCACGCCGGAGAGTTTCTCCGCGTAGAAGCGCACCGCGATGTCGGCGCCGCTGCCCGGCGCGAAGCTGCCCACCGAGGTGAGCGGGCGGTTCGGATAGCCCGCAGCCTGCGCGAGTACGCCCGATCCCGGCAGCGCGAGCGCGTGCGCGGCGGCAGCGGCCTTCAACAGGTCGCGAAGCGAAACAGTCATGGAATCTTCTCCCCCGTGTTTTTATTTGCTCACTGCGACCGGCTTGGGCAGCGGTCCGGGATGCGGCATCGGAATCGATGGCTCCCAGCGGGTGAGCGGTTTGCCCTCCGCCACCTTG
>CAMBSA010000468.1 GCA_945869935.1 Bordetella parapertussis
ACGTCGAATGGCGCCCCCCGCACTCTTTCGGCCTCGCGCGCGCAGTGCTGGATGACCGGAAGCTTCGCCGCCTGGTCCGTTGCCAGTTCCGCCGGACGCCGCACCAGAATGTCGGCGCCGGCGCGGCCGGCAATCTGGAGGATTTCCTCGGAGTCACTGCTTACGGCGATAGCGCCGAACAGGCCGGACGCCATCGCCTGGTCCACGCTATGCGCGATCAGCGGCTTACCCGCCAGTGGGCGGATGTTCTTGTTGCGCACGCCCTTGGAACCGGCACGGGCGCAGATAGTGCAAAGATTCAGTGGTTTTGGATCCATGTCATGTCCCGGGACGATCGCTGCGCCGCATCTATGACGCGCATCACGTCCTGCGCCTGCTCGAGCGTGCACAGCCGCTCATGCCTGCCTTCGAGCAAGGCGAGATGTTGCTCGCGGTAAGTGAAGTCACGCTCAGCCAGCATGGCCTCGGGCCTGCCTCCGTCGATCCGGATGCTGCCGTCCTCAAGGTCGAGTTCGTAAGTCGCGCGCTCTGAAACAAGCGAGATCGTGCGTTTGCCGGGCCGGTGCAGATAATTCATGTCGATCGATACGAGTTCGCACTTGCCGCATCGCAGGATGATCGAAAATGCGTCGTCGCTGGTGGACTCCAGATTCCCCACACGGCCGCCCGAAGCCGCCAGGGCACGCCAACCCCCGAGATTCCAGAGCGCATAGTCGATCTCATGGCTCAAGTCGAGCAGAACGCCTCCACCGCGGTCGCGGCTCGCCGAGTATCCCTGCCTGTAGTCGCCCTCGCGCCATGTGCTCAGATGCTGGCCGACATAGATAACCGCGGAAAAGATCCGTTCGGCCGCTGTGATTTCGCGCATGCGCGCGATCAGCGGGTGAAATCGGAGGTTATAGCCGATAAACAGGGCAGAGAATTTGTGCGTTGGAGTTTCCAGGCATGCATGGAAGAGCGGCTTTTCCATGAGCACGGCACCGCGGTAGCCGGCACCCGCGAGATCTCGCAAGGTCGTGTAGTGCTCCACGGTGTCGTTGGCGATGACAACATATTCGGGCCGGTGTTGCGCCAAGGCTTCCGCCAGTGATCCGTACGCCGTCAATTTCTGCGGCCGGCGCGAAACGACAGCGACATCGAGCCCGAGTTCGCCCAGGATCCGAGCATGGCGGGCGCCGATCGATCCGAAGCCCACGACGACAGCCCTCATCGAGCGCCCTGTCCCTGCCCCTTCTCGGCGAGAAGAATCTCCACCAGCTTCAGATCGAGTTCTTCATCCACGTCCACGGAGCGCTCAGCCGGCATTACGTAGGCCACCGTGCCTTCCGCAAGGAAGGATTTCGTCTCAAGGAGCCACGGCGGGCGCGCCACATATACCGCGCCGTTCAGGCTGTAGGCTTGCGGAAGCACCTGGCGCCGCTCGGGCAATGCGGACGAACCGAGAAGAGGTTGCAGCTTTGCGTTGTCCATAGTGAACATCCAATAGGGGCTATCAGTCGCCGGCGTTACTGAAACGCAGGCCGGCGCGTGCCGCTCGACACACAGCTCGATTGCGCGATCGATGTCATCGGCAGACCGCAAGGGCGAAGTGGGCTGAAGCAGGACGACCAGGCCATATCCCGGCAACCGCGCAAGAGCGTCCAGTACGGGGTCGATGCCCGGCGTGTCATCCTGCGCCAGATTGGCCGGCCGCGCGAACGGCACCTCGCAGCCCCATTCGGCGGCCACCCGCATGATTTCGTCGTCTTCCGAGGACAGCACCACCTTGTCGAGATAACGCGACGCGCGAGCGGCTTCTATGGTCCAGGCAATAAGGGGCTTTCCGGCCACTTGGCGCAGGTTCTTGCGCGGCACGCCCTTGGAGCCGCCGCGCGCCGTGATCACCGCCAGCACCTTCTCGGCGCCGATCATTCGAAGTGCACGTCGAACTCGCCGTTCGCCTTCTCGAGGTCGGCGAGATGGCCGATGTCCAGCCAGTACTCGCGGATCGGGAATACAGCAGTCTCGCGGCCCTCCGCCACCAGTTTTTCGAACAACGTCGGCATGTCGTAGAACGTCGGAGGGATCATGGACACCGCCTCGGGCGACAGCACGTAGATCCCGGCGTTGACGAAGAACCGGTGCACCGGCTTTTCCTCCACTGACAGCAGCCGGTGCTCCTTCAGCTTGACCACGCCGTAGGGGACCTGCAGGTCATATTCGCGCACGCACATGGTTGCCGTTGCGCCGTGCGCGCTGTGAAAATTCAGCAGGCTCGCGAAATTGATCTTGGTGAGCAGGTCGCCGTTCATGACGATTACGGGGGCCGCGGGTTTTTCGGGCAGCAACCCGACGGCACCCGCGGTGCCCATGCGCTCAGGCTCGTTTATGTAGCGGATCTCGACGCCCCAGCGCGATCCGTCGCCGAAGTGTTCCGCCACCACCTCGGCCATGTAGTTGACCGATATATAGAAACGATGGAATCCGGATTCGATGAAATTGAGCAGGATGGTCTCGAGAATCGGGCGGCCGCCGATCATCAGCATCGGCTTGGGTCGCGCCTCGGTCAGCGGCCGCAGCCGCGCACCGAGGCCGCCCGCCATGAGCACCACGATGTTGTCCTTCGGTGCCGGCCGCACCAGTTCGTCGAGCGTCTCGAGTCCGACCAGCCTGCCGTCGGCATCCAGGACCGGTATTCTGTGCAGGTGTTTCGCTTGCATTGTCGCGATGACCACTTCGCGCTCCTCCCCTGTGCGCACTACCGTAGGCGCGCGGTTCATGATGTCGCCGGCAGGCGCATCGAGCGCTACGCCGCGCAATATGCCGCGCCGTACATCGCCGTCCGAAATCGTGCCGATCAGCTTGTTTCCGGCATCCACCACCAGCGCGATCTGCATTCCGCCAAGGTCAATGCGCTGGATCGCCTCACGCACGGAGGCGTCCGGAGGAAGAAGTAAGCGCGCCCAGTCGCTCATGCGCCGACTCTCCGCGCCGGCACGCCCGCCACGCGCTCCCCATCGGCGACGGGCGCCGTGACCACCGCGCCGGCGGCCACCAGGCAGCCGCGACCCACGCACAAACCCTGCACCACGGTAGCCG
>CAMBSA010000469.1 GCA_945869935.1 Bordetella parapertussis
TGGCGACTGGCAGGTACGGGCTGTCGCGCGATTCGAAAAACGGAACCCTAACACGCAGGGGCAATCGGACGCATCAACGCAAAATCCGATGCGCGAGCAGGATGCCGGCGTTCTGAACAATTCGTTCCGTGTTTCCTTTTATTTCGCGATATCAAGCAGATGCAAGCATTCACGCTGCAGGCCTCGGTGGAGGAGTAGTATCCTCCCCGCGCTTTTCCCTTTGAAAATATCCACAACAGGTAGTGGTAACTGATTGAATGGCTACGAAATCTAGGGCTTATACCGCCGAGGACATCGAGATCCTCGAGGATCTCACGCCTATCCTCCATCGGCCGGGGATGTACACCGATCCTTCTAATCCGAATCACGCGCTGATCGAGGTTGTCGATAACGCATCCGACGAGGGCCTTGCCGGTTTTGCGAAGAACATCTCCGTCATTCTTTACGAGGACGGGTCGGCGTCGGTCGAGGACGACGGACGAGGCATCCCGGTCGACATCCACCCCAAGAAGAAGGTGCCCGCGGTGCAGGTGATTTTCACCACCCTGCACTCGGGGGGGAAATTCCGCAAGACCGACAAGGATGCCGCCTATCGGATCGCGGGCGGTCTGCACGGAGTCGGCGTCTGCGTGACCAATGCGCTCGCGACGCGGCTCGAAGTCGAGGTTCGGCGTGACGGTGCTGCGCACCGGCTCGTATTCGGCGACAACGGGAAGGTCAAGGAGCCGCTTAAAAAAATCGGCTCGGTGCCGCCGCGGGAATCCGGAACGCGGCTGCGCTTCTGGCCAGATCCCAAATATTTCGATTCGGCCAAGATCGTTCCCGCGGAAATCGCGGCGTTGCTTCGCGCCAAGGCGATGCTGCTGCCGGGCGTGCGCTTCACGCTCGGGGTGGAAAAGGCCGGGAATATCGAGATTACCGAGTGGCATTTCCCCGAAGGTATTCGGGGGTACTTTTCCACGGCGATCGGGGCGCTCGAGCCGGTGGCGGAGCCGTTCTTCGGTGAGCGATACATTGCGGCCCAGTCGGAATCGGACAGCTTTGCCGAAGGGGAGGGTGCGCTCTGGGCGATTGCCTGGACGCCCGAAGGCGAAATCGTCGCCGAATCCTACGTCAACATGATTCCGACCCGGCATGGCGGTACGCATGTGTCGGGACTGCGCGAGGGCGTGTACAACGCGATCCGCAACTTCATCGACCACCATGCAATGGGCCAGCGCGGCCTGAAAGTGGTGTCGGAGGATGTCTGGTCGCGTGCGTCGTACGTGCTTTCGGTGAAGATGCTCGATCCGCAGTTCAAGGGGCAGGTCAAGAACGAGCTCATTTCGCGCGACGGGGTGAAGCTCACCTCGCAGATGGTGCGCGACCCGTTCGAGCTCTGGCTGTCGCAGAACGTGGACGAGGGCAAGCGTATCGCCGAGCTGGTGATGCGCCAGGCGGTGGCACGGACGCGAGCCGCGCAGAAAGTGGAGCGGCGCAAGACCTCTGGCGTGGCGGTCCTGCCCGGCAAGCTGACCGACTGTGCGTCGGACGATCCGGATCGCAATGAACTCTTCATCGTGGAGGGCGATTCGGCGGGTGGTTCGGCCAAGCAGGCCCGCGACAAGGAGTTCCAGGCGGTGCTGCCGCTCAAGGGCAAGCCGAAGAACACCTGGCAGGACGAGCAGGCGACGCTGTTCTCCAACAAGGAGATCGAGGCGATCGCGATGGCTATTGGTGTCGACCCGCACAAGCTCGCCGATCCTTCCGACCTGTCAGGCCTGCGCTACCGCAAGCTGGTGATCCTGGCTGATGCGGACGTCGACGGTTCGCATATTCAGGTGCTGCTGCTGGCGCTGTTCTTCCGGCATTTTCCGAAGCTGATCCACGGCGGCCATGTGTACGTGGCGCAGCCGCCGCTGTTCCGGATCGACGTGCCTTCGATGGGCAAGGGCAAGCCGGCGAGAAAGCTCTACGCGCTTGACCGGCTCGAACTCGAAGGCATCGAGGAAAAGCTCGCCGACGAGGGCGTGAAGGATGGCAACTGGGCGGTCAGCCGCTTCAAGGGTCTGGGCGAAATGAGTCCGGAGCAGCTCTGGGAGACGACGCTGAACCCCGACACGCGACGGATGCTGCCGGTGCGCGTTGATGATGCCGCGCTTGAGCAGGATCTCGAGGTGTTCAACATGATGATGGCGAGGGAAAACGCCTCGCAGCGCCGTGAGTGGATGGAGGAGTACGGCAACCTCGTGGACGCAGATATTTCCTGACCGGGTGACGGCAATGGGAAATCAGAACGACCTTTTTGATGGAATGAATCAAACCCCGATGGATCAGGACAACAAGCCGGCGAAAGGCCCGGAGGCGGGCAAGGGCGCAGGCGGTGGCGGCATGCCGCCGCATTTCGCGCCGATATCGGGCGAGTACGGCGACAGTCTGCCGCTCGCGCGCTACGCCTCCACGCAATACCTTCAGTACGCGATCGCAACCGTCAAGGATCGAGCACTGCCGCGCGTCGCCGACGGCCAGAAGCCGGTGCAGGCGCGGATTCTCTACGCGATGTGGGAGATGGGCGGCAAGGCGGGAACGCCGCGCAAGAAATCCGCGCGCGTGGTCGGCGATGTGCTCGGTAAATTTCACCCGCACGGCGATGCGTCGGTGTACGACGCGCTGGTGCGGATAGCGCAGAATTTCACACTTCGTTATCCGCTGGTCGATGGCGAAGGCAATTTCGGTTCGCGCGATGGTGACGACCCGGCGGCGATGCGCTACACGGAGGCGCGCCTCACGCGCTTTGCGGAAGTGTTGCTCGGCGAACTCGACAGCGGCACGGTGGACTACGCGCCGAACTATGACGGCAGCCTGGAAGAGCCGCAGGTCCTGCCGGCGCGTCTGCCGGTGGTGCTGCTCAACGGCGCATCGGGTATTGCGGTGGGCATGGCGACCGAAGTGCCGAGCCACAATCTGAACGAAGTGGCGAACGCGGCGATAGCGATGGTGCGCGACCCGGAGATCAGCGTCGCGGGGCTGATGCGCTCGATCAAGGGGCCGGACTTTCCCGGAGGCGGGCAGATCATCACGCCCCGTTCGGAGATG
>CAMBSA010000470.1 GCA_945869935.1 Bordetella parapertussis
GCGACCGCCGACATCGCCACGGTGCTCAACGTCGCCGAGACTCGCAACACGCTCTCCGCGCAGGGCATCGAGGTGGTCGCCACCTCGCCCGATGCGCTCACCAAACTCATGCGCGACGACTACGCGCGCTGGGCCAAGGTGATCCGAGAGGCCGGAATCAAGGCGGACTGACAGAGTTCAAAAAATCCCGGTATTTGACCTATTTTTATACGCTAATCGCCCGCTTTCACGCACCGCTGCTGGGCTTTTTTTGAAAATGTTTAACATTTAGAGGCAAGGAATGAGCTTTTGCTACTTCGCGTTCTTCCGCTTTTCCGGCGACGCCGACCGCACGGTGTCGGATGCCGATGTCGCCGCCATCCACACGATGATGAGCAAGCTTCCCTCGCTGCAGCGCGGCCTGGTACACCTGCCCGCGCCACGCTCGACGCCGCATCACTTCCAGAACGACGAGCCCTCGCCCGCGCTGGCGCTTCAACTGTACTTCGCAGATATCGAAGGCATCGAGGCCCACCTCGGCCCGACCGGCGCGCTGCAGGCGCTTCGCGCGAAGGGAACCTTTCCTTCACTCGATGATGCGGACATGGTTCAGCAACAGGTCATGCTCGCGCGCCGATTTTCCTCGCCCGGTCGTCCCACCATGTCTGCCGCGAGCTACCTCGTCCACTACCCCGGCCAGCCGGAAGACCTGAACCTCTGGCTCGCGCATTACCACGAGCACCATCCCGGTCTGATGCGCGGCTTCCCCGGTATCCAGGAAATCGAGCTCTACACCCGAGTGGACTGGGTGGGCTTCGTGCCGGGCACGCGGGTGAATTTCTTTCAGCGCAACAAACAGGTGTTTGCCCACGTGAAAGCACTGAGTGATGCGATGCTGTCCTCCGCGATCACGGGAATGCGCGCCGACTACCATCAGTTCCCGCCGTTCTCGGGCGGGAACGTGCACTACCCGATGATCACGAAGGACGTGGAGATCTAGCGGCTACATCCCGCCGCGCACGTCCACCAGCGCGCCGGTGACGAACGAGGCTTCGTCGGAGGCAAGCCACAGCACCGTGCTGGCGATCTCCTCCGGCTTGCCGATCCGGCCGAGCGGGATGCCGGAGATCATCTTCGCGGTGAGTTCCGGCGCGCGGGCGGCGTGAATTTCGGTGTCGATCATGCCGGCACGCACCCCGTTCACGCGGATGCCCTCGGCGGCCACTTCCCGCGCAAGGCCGATGGTGAAGGTGTCGATCGCGCCCTTGGACGCGGCGTAGTGCACCCAGATGCCGCCCGAGCCCATCTGCGAGGCGCCCGACGAAATATTCACGATCGAGCCGCCCTTGCCACCGCGCGCGGTGGACATGCGCCGCACCGCCTCGCGCGCGCATACGAAGGGCGCGGTGACATTGATGCGCATCACGTTGTCGACTGTCGCCGCGTCGATATCCGCCACCCGCGCCATCGGGCCGGTGATGCCGGCGTTGTTCACGAGCAGCGTCAGAGGCCCGAGCGCATCCGCCTGCCTGAAGGCATCGACGATCGCCGTTTCGTCCGCGATGTCGGCGCGGATCGCGAGCGCACGACCGCCGTCTTTTTCTATGCCGGCCACCACCGCATTCGCGTCCTTGTCGCGGTCACGATAGAGTATCGCCACCGCGTAGCCCCGCTTCGCGGCGGCGATTGAAATCGCCGCGCCTATGCCCCGGCTGCCGCCGGTGATCAGTGCAACGCCTTTTTTCGTCATAGTCGTTCTCCAGGATTCCAGACATGAATCGTGCCGTATTTCTCGACCAATTTGGTGATCCCGATCACTTTCGTCTTGGCGAAGCCATCCCCGCCGCACCCGGCCCGCGCGAAGTGCTGCTGCGGCAGCACGCGCTCGGCGTGAATTTCGTTGACCTCTATGACCGACGCGGCACCGGCATCGTGAAGGACCTGCCCGCGATCATCGGCCGCGAAGGCGTAGGCATTGTGGAGGCCGTGGGGAGCGGCGTGACCGACTTCAAACCCGGGATGCGGGCCGGCTACACCAGTACCGCGGGAGCCTACCGTGACCGGCGGATCGTTGCGGCCGATCGGCTGGTGCCGATTCCCGAAGGCATCCCGGACACGGTGGCCGCGCCACTGCTCATGCGCGGCATGACCGCGCACTACCTCGTGCACGAAGTCGGCAGGCTCGCCGCGGGAATGACCGCACTCGTGTACGGCGCCGCGGGCGGCGTGGGCAGCATCCTCGCGCAATGGGCGACGTCGCTTGGCGCACAGGTGATCGGCGTGGCGAGCAGCGAGGCCAAGCGCGGCGCGGCCGCAGCTTACTGCGATTCGGTCTGCGGCTACGGCAAGGAAGAGATTCTCGCCGCGGTGCGCGCCGCGGGCGACGGCCGGGGCGTGCATGTCGCCTTCGATTCGGTCGGCCGCGACACCTTCGAGACCTCGATTGCGGCGCTGCGCGTTCGCGGCACCTTCGCTCTCTACGGCCTTTCGTCGGGCAAGCCCGATCCCTTCGATGTCGCGCGGCTGGGCGAAGGCTCCTTCACCCTGACGCGCTGCTCGATGGGACATTTCACCGCCACCACGGCGGACCGCCGGGCGCGGTCGGCGGCGGTGTATTCCGCGTATCTCGCAGGAGCGTTCAAGCTGCCGGCGATCGCCGTGTTCCCGCTTGAGAACGCGGCAGACGCGCACCGTGCGTTGGAGGACCGGAGCAGCATCGGGCCGGTGGTGCTGACGCTGTAGTCGCGGACACGATGACCGGGATTGCTTCGCTGCGCTCGACTCCCGAAGGATTGCTTCGCTGCGCTCGACTCCCGAAGGATTGCTTCGCTTCGCTCGCAATGACCCGAAGGTACAGGCATCACTGCGAGGCGAGGAGCGCAGCGACGAAGCAGTCTCGCTCCGGCACGCCTCCCTCCGGACAATCAGACGCTCAGGTAGTCCTTCAGCACCTTTTCGTTGCTCCCGAGTTCCGCGCTGGTCCCGGTGTAGCAGACCTCGCCCTTGGAGAGCACATAGTGCATGTCGCCGAGTTCGAGCGCGACGCGCAGGTTCTGCTCAACCAGCAGCACCGCGAGACCCTCTTTCTTCAGGGAC
>CAMBSA010000471.1 GCA_945869935.1 Bordetella parapertussis
ACGATCGCGCCTTCCACCTGTCCGTACATGGGCATTCCGGGCTCGATACTCGCAACGCGCGCCCCTGCGAGTTGCGGCACCGCCTCGCCGGGAATATTGGTCGCCGCAAACGGTTCTGCGATGCGCGCCCGAAGCCGTTGCGTCCTGCCTTCGCGAAGCACGGTAATGTCGATTTCCTCGCCGACGGGCGTCAGGCCGATGCGATTGCGAAAATCCCCGGACGATCGGACGGGCCGCCCGCCTGCGGCAGTGACCACGTCCTTCACGCGCAGTCCCGCCTTGTCGGCCGGGGCGCCGCGCTCGACAGCGACCACCACCGCCCCCTCGGTCTGCGTGATACCAAGTTGCTTCGCCGAGTCGGGAGTGAGGTCCTCCGTCGATACACCCAGTTTCCCGCGGCGGACTTCGCCAAACCGCATCAACTGGTCCACCACCGTGCGCGCCATGACAATCGGCACCGCAAAGCCGATACCCACGTTGCCGCCCGTGGGTCCGAGGATTGCGGTGTTGATGCCGATCAACTCGCCGCGAAGGTTCACCAGCGCACCGCCGGAGTTGCCCGGATTGATCGAGGCATCGGTCTGGATGAAATCCTCGTAGCCCTCCAAACCGAGCCCGGAACGGCCAAGCGCGGAGACAATGCCCGATGTCACGGTTTGACCGATTCCGAAGGGATTGCCGATCGCGACCACATAGTCGCCCACGCTCAGTTGATCGGAATCCCCTTGCCGTATCGCGGTGAGATTTCCCGGCGGTACCCGAAGCAGCGCAATGTCCGTGCCCGGATCGGTGCCGACGAGGGTCGCCTTGAGATGGCGCCGGTCCTTGAGCGTGACGATGATCTGCTGAGCATCGCGGATCACGTGGTTATTGGTGATGACCAATCCGCGAGCCGCGTCGATGATCACGCCCGAGCCCGCGCTCTGCTGCGGCTGCGACTGCGAATCGGGAATATTGAAGAAGCGCCTGAAAAACGGGTCGCGAAGCAGCGGGTTGTTTTCCGAGGGGTCGCGCTGCAACACCGAGATGTTCACAACGGCAGGTGTCACCTGCGAGAGCATCGGCGCAAGGCTGGGCATCTGCCCCGAGAGTTGCGCCTGCGCGCCCGCGCGCTCCGCAGCAAGCAAAAGGCAAGGCACCAGAAGCAATATTTTCAGGAGACGGGTCATGAGCGCGATTTTACCGACTCGAACGGATGCGCATCGCGCGCCCGTCAGCGAACGACCCCGATGCCGACGCGGAACTGGGTCGGCCGACGGTTCTTGAAATCAAGCAGTGTCTCGCCATAGCCCGAGAATATCTGGGAGTAGATGAAAAAGCCCTCGTCGGGATTGCGCGTCCAGGAGGAATCGGGCCGCCAGCTGAGGTCGAACTGCCTTGACCCGCCGGAGGTGCCCTGCCGGATCGTCGTACCCAGCATCCACTTGCGGCTGCCGTAGCGAAGATTCCAGTCGACGTAGCCGCGGTACCTGCCGATGTCGGTGTTCTCCACCTTGTCGATGTAATTGTAGATTTTCGGCCGGAACTCGATGAACCGGTCCGCGTCGATTTCCTTGCGGATCTCGGGGCGGATGTAGGCGATGTTAATGCTGCGCGAATCGGCACCGCCGCGCCCGTTCGACTCGTGTTCGACGCCGGCGCGAAGCCCGACCGTGGCGTTCCATTGCGGGAGCGAATACAGCAACGGCTCAGACCAGAACACCGAAGGCCGGTAATTGTTGTCGCGAAACGGCTTTGACTCGGTGCTGAGATCCCATACGGACAACTGCGAATATCCGACGAAAATATTCCACGGGCGCCAGATCGGATACTTCACGCTTACCTGGAATTTCGCGGTGGTGCCGCTGCTCCCGCCGATCAGGAAATACATCGGGTCGTCCTCGATGGCGTACGGATCGGACGCCGCGGGCACCGACGCACTCGCAGGCACAACCCTCATGCGGCCGTAATCGGGATTGACGCCCGCATCCACAAGCAAGGGCTCCTGCGCGCGCTGGACCACGAGGACTGTCTTTGCCGAAGGGACCGGTGCGTATTCGAGCAGAACATGGTCATGGACCTCCTTCGGAAGTTCCAGTTCCAGCATCCAGCGCCTGAATTCCCGCGGAGGAACCACGGTGGTACCGACCGGCTCCCCCGCGACTACCCGGGCGTTGCGATTCTCCGGGCGCCCGCCCATATAGAGTTTGACCACGACTTCCTGTGCGACCGACACCTCCACATCTTCGGCGCCCTCGTTGGCGAAAACAAGCGCGAGGCGTACAAGGCGATTGGCCGACGCGGGCGTTTCCGAAGGAACGAGCATCCAATTGGCCTGCGCGACGGTCGAGGCGAACAGGGTCGCGAGAGCGAGCAACAGCCTTGGCATGACAATCTCCGGGCAAACAAAGCGAACGGAACGAGAAAAAGGCGAAAAGACTATCGCAATCCGCGCTGATGCACGTACGAGGGAGATTTCAGCCCTCGAGATCCGCCGGCGTGTCGATGTCCCTGAGAACGCCCGGATCGAAAACCTCGTACAGGGTTATCCAGTCTTCATGCGCGGCAAGGATGCTTCTCGCCCCCGCGTCGCCCTCAAGCGCCAGCAGGTCGTCCTTGAATCTGCGAGCCAGCCCCACCGGGTGGCCGCGCCGGCCCTCGAACGACGGTGCGGCGATCGTGGCGCCATCGTTCAGTCCGTCCGCCACGGTACGGATCGATTCGGGTTGTAGAAAGGGCATGTCGGCGAGAGCCACCACCCAGCCGCTTGCATCGCGCGCAGCCCGCACCCCCGCCGCCAGCGTGCGGCCCATGCCTTCCTCCGCATCGCGGCACACCGCGATTCGACATCCGACCTGGCGAAGCTGCCGCGCGAGAACGGAGTTCGCCGCACGCACCACTGCGACCGAACCTGGCAGGGCTGCGACAAGATTGCGCGCGGCCGCGACCGCGATCGGCGTTCCGTCCGGTAGCGGATGCAGCAACTTGTTCGCGCCGAAACGTCGCCCCAGGCCCGAGGCGAGCAGGATTCCCGCTACCGCCATCCGGCCGTGCCCGAAATACGCGGGAACCGGATCACTTCGAGGGGA
>CAMBSA010000472.1 GCA_945869935.1 Bordetella parapertussis
GGCATCGGAGCAAGGAATACGCAGCGGTACGGGAGAGCATCGCGAAGGAGCTGACGTCGATTCGCTTCACGGCGCGAATCATCGAGAAACTCTGCGACCGGGTTCGCGGCATGGTGGAGAGTGTCCGTTCAAACGAGCGTCGCATTCAGGATCTGTGCGTGAACAGGAGCCAGATGCCCCGCCCGCACTTCATCAAGGTGTTCCCTGGCAGCGAGACCAACCTGCGCTGGATGAAGAATGAAATAGCGTCGGCCAAGCCGTGGAGCCAGCTGCTTACGCGCTACGAGCCGAACATCCTGGAGCAGCAGCAGAAGCTGATCGACGTTCAGAAGCGCATCGGCATTCCGATCAAGGATCTGAAGGACATCAACAAGCAGATGTCCACCGGCGAGGCGAAGGCGCGCCGCGCCAAGCGTGAGATGACCGAGGCCAATCTGCGCCTGGTGATCTCGATCGCGAAGAAATACACCAACCGCGGTCTTCAGTTCCTCGACCTGATCCAGGAAGGCAATATCGGCCTGATGAAGGCGGTGGACAAGTTCGAGTATCGTCGCGGATACAAGTTTTCGACCTATGCTACGTGGTGGATACGCCAGGCGATCACGCGCTCCATCGCGGATCAGGCGCGCACCATCCGCATACCGGTGCACATGATCGAGACGATCAACAAAATGAACCGGATATCGCGGCAGATACTCCAGGAGACAGGGCAGGAGCCGGATCCGGCGACGCTCGCGATCAAGATGGAAATGCCCGAGGACAAAATCCGCAAGATCCTCAAGATTTCCAAGGAACCGATTTCGATGGAGACGCCGATCGGCGACGACGACGACTCGCATCTTGGCGATTTCATCGAGGACACCTCGACCATGGCGCCGAACGACGCTGCAATGTATGCGTCGCTTCGCGACGTCACCAAGGACATCCTGGATTCGCTTACGCCGCGCGAGGCCAAGGTATTGCGCATGCGTTTCGGTATCGAAATGAATACCGACCATACGCTGGAGGAGGTCGGGAAGCAGTTTGATGTCACCCGTGAGCGCATCCGTCAGATCGAGGCAAAGGCGCTGCGCAAGCTGCGTCACCCGTCAAGGTCCGAGCGGCTCAAGAGCTTCCTCGACAACAACTGACCGTCGTGCAAGTAAGGTCCCATCAAAACAACGCCCCGCTTGCCGGGGCGTTGTCCTTGATGCGTAGTCCTGTTGTCCTATCATTCGCGAACAGGCGGATTTTCCGGAGCGAATTGTGAGCAGTTTCGATTTTGACTATTTCGTCATTGGCGCTGGTTCGGGCGGCGTGCGCTCCAGCCGCATTGCGGCAGGCCTTGGAGCGCGGGTTGCCATCGCGGAGGACTACCGCTTTGGTGGAACCTGTGTCATTCGCGGGTGCGTTCCCAAGAAGCTTTTGGTCTACGCATCGCATTTTCGCGAAGATCTCGAAGATGCGCGGGGGTATGGCTGGACAGTTGGCGAGCCGGACTTCTCCTGGAAGACGCTGATCGCCAACAAGAACGCCGAGATTTCCCGGCTCGAGGGCATCTATCAGCGGTTGCTCGAAAATGCCAAGGTCCAGACACTGCGTGGTCGTGCCACGCTGGTCGATCCGCATACGGTGGAACTCGGCGGGAAGCGCATAAGCGCGAAATACATACTTGTCGCCACAGGCGGATGGCCGGTCCGGCCGAATATCCCCGGTATAGAGCACGCTATAACCTCCAACGAAGCATTTGAGCTCGCCGATTTGCCAAGGCGTGTTCTGGTCGTCGGTGGCGGCTACATCGCGGTCGAGTTCGCCGGAATCTTCCGTGGCCTTGGTGCCGAAGTGACGCTTTCGTATCGGGGAGAGCAGCTACTCCGTGGTTTTGATGATGACGTGCGCGAGCATCTTTCTGCAGAGCTTCGAAAGAAGGGCATGCATATCCGCTTGAAAAGCAGCGTGACGTCGATCGTGAGGAGAGGGGATGGCAGCTTGCTGGTCTCCGTACGAGAATCCGGTAATGAGGCGACGGTCGAGGTTGATGCGGTGATGTATGCCACAGGACGACTTCCGAATACCGAGAAACTTGGGCTGGACAGAATCGGGGTTGAATTGTCCCCGGACGGTGCGGTGATAGTGGACTCATTCGGAAAAAGCTCGGTAGACAGCATTTATGCGGTGGGAGATGTCACGAACCGATACGCACTCACGCCGGTTGCCATACGCGAAGGGCAGTGTGTCGCCAACACCTTGTTCGGACCGACGCCGTTCGCGGTTGATCATGAGTTCATTCCCTCTGCCGTGTTCAGCCAACCGCCAATTGGCACCGTTGGGCTGAGCGAGGCGCGAGCCCTGGAGCGTTACCCGGAGATTGAGGTCTACAAGACCGACTTTCGCCCGATGAAGCACACGCTGTCGGGGCGCGATGAGCGGACGTTGATGAAGCTCGTGGTCGAGCGCGACTCGCAGCGGGTGGTGGGGGCGCATATGGTCGGGCCGGATGCGCCGGAGGTCATTCAGGGCATAGCGATTGCGGTAAAAGCGGGCCTGACCAAGGCACAGTTTGACCAGACCGTGGGAATCCATCCGACGGCGGCGGAAGAATTTGTCACGCTCAGGAACGCGAAACTCGTACGTCGCGAAACCGGCAATCAATAAAAGACGGAAGGAACTGGCGATGGACAGTCAACAGCACGGTACCAAGGTAGTGATTCTCACCGGCACCTATCGGATCAAGGGATATATCGACTTGCTGCCTGGCGCGCGGGTGACGGATTTCATGCAGGAAGCGCGGGACTTCATCGCTGTCACCGACGCCGAGGTGTGGGAGCCGGTGATCGGTGGCAGGCAGCTGGTTTCTGCGCGGTTTATCAATGTGAGTCGGGATCATATCGAAGTGATATTGCCCGATGAGAGCGGAAATCCGCCCACTGCGTAGCCCGTTTGTTCGCAGGTTGCATTGTTCAAAGTGCCTGGATCTGTGCGATTCGGTCGCGCCGGTCGGTATAATCCTGCTCAGAAAGCCGGGCCTGTAGCTCAGCCGGTTAGAGCAGAGGACTCATAATCCTTTGGTCC
>CAMBSA010000473.1 GCA_945869935.1 Bordetella parapertussis
TCGCGGCGGCGTCGTGCATGCTTTTGAGTATGGGCGTGTAATTTTGGTTCTTCGGGTTCAAAAGGACGGCGACCCGGCTCAACCCGGGCACGACCTCCTGCATCAGGCTCATGTGCGTTGGACTCATTCCAGTATTGGTGTTGGCAAGACCTGTAATGTTCCCTCCCGGACGGGTCAGGCTAGCGATTAGCCCTGCACCCACCGGATCATTTGAATTTCCCATGACAATTGGGATGACTTTGGTCGCCTCGCTGGCCGCACGTATGGCTTGCGTGCCGCCAGTGACGATAATGTCGACTTTGCTCTTGACCAATTCGTTGGCCAGTTCGGGTAGGCGCTCGGAGTTGCCATCGGCGAATCGCCATTCCATTGCGAAGTCCTTGCCTTCGGTGTAGTGCAGGTCCTGCATTCCACGAAGAAACGCACCGTAGTAGTCCGCATTCCAGACAGTGGGCTTGGACCGGGTGGCAAGAAAGCCGATACGAGTCGGGCCTTTCTGGGCAATTGCCAAGCGAGGCAGAGACCCCAATAGTGAACCGGCACCGATTGCAATGAGCAGTTGTCTTCGCTTCACCGGATACTCCCGCCTCTTGCGTCCTGTAATGACCAGACGACTCTAGGCCTCCGAGTCGCAGGGGTCAAGGAGGTAAGTTCCGGATGTCGATTCACTCCGATACCGTCCGGGTCACCACGTGTTCCGAAGTTCGCGCAGCTTTACGAATACCGTCTTCGCATCAGGGGCTTCGGGCATGTCCGGAAAGCTTTCCCGCAGTTTGGCAATGACGCCGGGGCTCGTGAGTCGGAAAAACGTGTTGAAGTTTTTCTCTTCGCCGATCGTGGTCACGATCGATGTCGAAGGATCGTGTCCGATGACCTTCGGGAGCAATTCTTTCGCGGACGAGTTGTCCGGCTCCCGGGACAAGGTGAATTTCAGGTTGTTCTCGATGTAGTCATGGCCGGGGTAGATCTGCGTGTCATCCGGCAACTTCGACAACTGCTCGGCAAACGTGGCGTACAACTCGTTCGGGTGGCCGCCGTTGTGGCAATTTCCGGCACCCGCGTTGAACAGGGTGTCGCCGCTGAAGATGGCCTTCATGTCGGTTCTCGAACGAAGGCAGATATGGCACATCGTGTGCCCCGGGGTGTCCATGCACTCGAGTTCGACGCGTTTGCCGACTTTGATGACATCGCCCGCCTTGACCCCGCGATCCATGCCGGGAATGCGCGAGGCGGCTGCGTGGTGCGCAATGACTTTCGCGCCGGTTGCCGCCACGATCGCGGCGTTTCCGCCGGTATGATCGCCGTGCTCGTGGGTATTGAGAATCTGGGTAATGTCCCAGCCTCGGCGTTTTGCCGCCGCGAGGCATTTCTCATGGTCAAGGGGATCGATTGCTAGCGCTTCACCGGTCTCGGGGCAGGCGATCAGGTAGTTGTAGTTTCTATAGGCATTGCCGGTCCAGATGCGTTCTACGATCATCGCGGTTCCTGTCATTCTGTAGACGTGCTCTTAGCCCGCAATTGTAGTGAACACGTCTATGCCGCGCTTGATGCGCTTGGCGAACGATGGAAATTGCCGCGGGTCGAACCCTCGCGTAGCCTGCGTTGCGCCGACAAAAGAACCACAAACAGGAGGCACCTTGCCTAATCGAACAGTCCCGGGTACCCGCAACCGCTGGCGATCACGAAGCCACGACGAAGCGCATCTGAACGATGTGGACGCGCACGGCGATGTTCCACACGATGCCGTTTTTGTCGACACGCAGTCCGGCTTGGTGGAGTTGCTCTCGGAGCTCGAGCGCGACGGCGCATTTGCCTACGACAGCGAGTTCATCAGCGAGTCGAGTTACTTTCCCAAACTCTGCCTCGTGCAGGTGGCATCGCAGAATCGGATAGCGCTCATCGATCCGCTCGCCGGGCTGGATTTGACGCCGTTCTGGGAGTTGCTTGCGAATCCTGGCGTACTCAAGATTGTTCACGCTGGCGCGCAGGATATCGAACCGGTTGTCCGTCACCTGGGCCGTCCGGCGGCCAACGTACTGGATACGCAAATAGCGGCGGCGTTTGCGGGTCTTCCTTATCCGATATCGCTCAAGAAGCTGATCGCCGAACTGACCGGTTCGCGTCTCGGTCGCGACCTCGGTTTCAGCAACTGGGATCAACGGCCGCTCTCCGACAGCCAGTTGCGTTACGCGGCGGACGATGTCCGCTACCTTCCGGAGGCGGTGGAGGAACTCCTCGTACGTCTCGACGCGCTCGGGCATCGTGCGGCCGCCATGGAAGAGTGCAATGCTGCCTGCGCGCCGGAATTGTTCCGGTTTGACCCGGACACGCAGTTCCTGCGCGTCCGCGGATCGGGGGCACTTCCTCCGAGAAGCATGGCCATTCTCAGGGAACTGACGCTTTGGCGTGACGGTTGCGCGCGGACCGCCGATCTGCCGCCCCGTGCGTTCCTGAAGGACGAGGTACTGATTGCATTGGTCACCGATCCGGTGAAGTCGCTGCAGCGGCTGTCGGAGGTCCGTTCGTTTCCAAAAGGACTTCTCAAGCCCGAGGGTGACGCGGTGGTCGGGGCGACATTGCGTGGCATTGAGGCGCCTCCCATCGCAATCGCGGGTGGCGCGGAAACGGAACCCGCGCCTGCAGAGAAGTTCGGCGCAGACGGCTTCTTCGCTGTTTTCCAGAGCCTCTGCTTCGGACTCGCACTCGACCCGGGAATGGTCGCGAATCGAAAGCAGGTGGGGGAGCTCCTGCGTCACGCAAGTTCAGGAGGCGACGCTGTCCCACCGATGCTTCTCAACGGATGGCGCGGAAGGCTTGTCGGAGAAATGCTCGTCGGCGTGCTTCGCGGCGAATGCGCATTGGAGTTCAACTGGCATCAAGGCGTGCTTCGGGCGGCATCGCGCTGACTGCAGGCACGGCCCGCCTTGGCCAATGTCCTTGGATTGTAGAATAGCGGTCAACAGAAAATCAGAGGCAAGACCCGATGAAGCGCGTGGAACTAGAGAAACTCAAAGGTTTGAAGATCGTCAGCAAGATCCATCAGGGT
>CAMBSA010000474.1 GCA_945869935.1 Bordetella parapertussis
CAAGCGCACCGACCGGTGGGGCGGGAGCGATCACGCGTATCGGTTTGTCCCGGGCAGTCCCGTACCTGCGTGATGTTCGTTCAGAGGAACAAAGTCAATGCCGTGTGGGCATCGGCGCCCGCGGCGACGCGTTCAGGCGTCGGGTTGACGGCCTGTTTCCTGCGCGCGATGGGGGAGTTGCTCCATACTGGCATCGCGCGTATTCCTTGCCGTCATACTTCAGGCTCGGCGAGCCGTTCGAGTTGACGCTGTCCTGCACCTGCTGCGGTTCCCAAGTCACGCCATCACGTGAAAGATGCAGCGTCGCGCCGCGTACTCGGAAGGCCGCAAACCCGACTACCTCGAGATGTTCGAGAGCCATATCTTCAATTCGAACAAGGTGAGTGCGATTTTTCGCCCCTGATGGCGTCGGAAGGCATTTCCGAAGGCGATAAATTGCTTTTATTTCAGACAGTTAATCAAGAGTTTCTGCGGCGTTTCCGTGGTGAACCGGTGGTCGATTTTTGGGCTTTCAATGGCCCGAAATGCAGGTATAGTTCGCCGCTATGTCGTTTCCGCCCCCCCTTCGGACCCTGCTTGTTGCCGCCTGTCTTGCGGCGGCGTCGCTTGCGCAATCCGCGCAGGCGATCGAGGTGTCCGCGACCACGTTGACCGAATCCACAGTGGGTGTCGTCGCCGATCGTGCCCAGCGCATGCTCGACGGTGCGCTTGGACTGGTGGGCATCCGCTACCGACGCGGTGGTGACAGTACCGAGACCGGCTTTGACTGTTCCGGATTCGTGGGATTTGTGGTCCTCGAAAACCTTGGCCTGCGTCTGCCGCGCACCGCGCGGGAAATCAGCCAGGCGGGAGAACCGGTGGCCAAGACCGAGCTTGAACCGGGCGATCTGGTGTTTTTCAACACCATGCGCCGGGCGTTCTCGCATGTGGGGATCTACATCGGCGACAACCAGTTCGTCCACGCACCCCGTTCCGGCCAGAAGGTCCGCGTCGAGGACATGCGCGAGAGTTACTGGGCAAAGCGCTACAACGGGGCGCGGCGGGTCAATTCCGATTAAGGGTGGTCTGAACAAAGGGGTGACGCCCCCTTGTTCAGTGGCTCCCTAAGCAAGCCGAGCAAAGCAGCGCCCGTTCACTTCGTCGGCCCCTCGTCGGGCGATTTCGGCGGTACACCGACCAGTTCCTGTTTTCTCTCCCGGCCGGTGCTGGCGACCGCGCAGCCCGAGGCGAGCATCAGCGCGTTGATCCAGAACACCGGGAACAGCCCGAACCCCGTCGCTATCGCCCCGAACATCATTGGCCCGATGACGCGCGAGAGGTGATTGACCGTCATGCGCAGGCCGAGTGCCTCGCCCGACCGACCCGAAGCCGACTGCGCGTAGGTCAACATCATCGTAATTGGCGGCCCGCAACCCAGACCGAGCCCGAACACGAAGGCGATCAGCATCAGCATAACGGTGCTGGTGAAAAGCGGCAGCAGGACAAAGCAAAGCGCCCCCGAGAAAAACGCGTAGGCGAGCACCGTCTCCTCCGAGAAACGTGACACCAGCGTCGGCAGCACGGTGCGCACCACGAAGGCGGCCGCTGAAAACGTGGCGAGAATCAGCCCGATCGCGCTGGCCGAGAGCCCGAGCGAGTGGGCGTAGATCGGGAGGTAGAACTGGAACAGGTCGAGTCCGAACTGCACCAGACTGCTGATGATCAGCACGCGACGCACCTTGCGGTCCGAGAGGATGCCGAGAATCGATTCGCCGGGGCCCGCTCGCTCGCTGCCACCGTGGAGCATGCGTCCCTTAGCAATCAGAAGCGCGACCGGCAGGAGCGACATCACCACCACGATCAGGCACGCCCCCGCGAGTCCGATGTGGTCGATCGAGAATCCCGCGATCATCGGGCCGATGAAACTGGTGAACGACGCCACCATGCTGAAGGTGCTGAAATTCTTCGCGCGCGTCTCGGGCGAACTCGCCTTGCCGACCAGGTTCTGAAGCGTGACGGTGAAGCAGGCGAACGACAGCCCGAGAAAGCCTGAGGCGATATAGAGCGAGGGCATGCCGGGTGCGAAGTAGGGCACCAGCATGCCAAGCGCGCCGCCGATCGAACCAAATAGCAGCAGCCAGCGCGCACCGAAGCGATCGGACAGACGCCCCACCGTCCAGGAGAGCGTCATCGGGAAAAATGAAAACACGGCGGCAAGCGCGCCCATCGCAAACGGCTGAGCGCCGAGTTCGAGCGCGTAGATCGCCAGCAGCACCCGCCCCGCGTGCGCGGTTGCAAAGAGTGCTGTCGACAGGATCATCACCAGCCGCAGTGCGTTCATGTTCCGGATTGAACCGCATCGCCCGCGAAAAGGCGATGTGCAATTGCGGCGACGTGCGATTGCGGGCGGCGCTCTAGGAGGGGTTCGGGGTGGCGCCGCGGACGGTGTCGATCAGGGCAAGCGGGGCGACGGGCGCGGTGTCGCCCTGCCACGCAATGATGCCGTCGGGACGCACCAGCACGAGTGCCTTGCCGTGGCGCCGGGCGGCGGGTTCGTCATTTACATCGACAAGCGCGAGCGGCACGCCCCGCGAGTGGGCGGCATCCGCAATCGTCCTGCCTTCGTCCGATCCGCGAAACCTCAGGAGTACAAAGCGCTGCGGATCGGCGAGATCGAGCGTCGATCGTCCGTCCGCAAGCCAGCTGTGCGGCGCGCGGCTGCCCGGATTGGCCGGAGGCGCGCCATCGATGGAATTGTTTTCAGTCGCGTCGGCGGCGCAGATCGGCGAGCCTTCGTAGGCGAGGTCGATATGCCCGGTGAACGAATATTTCCTCGCAAGCGAATCGCGGATCTCCGCGCCCCAGCGCGAGCGTGCGAGATCGCCTTCCGGGCCGGGCAGGTCAATCGCCGGATCCATCATGAAAAGTCGCCTCGCCGCGAGGTAGTTGTCGGCGGAACGGTTGGTGTTGCGGATCGCGATCGGTCGGCGTTCGGTTTCGTAGCTCGCAAGCAGGTTTTCGCCCGCCCAGCCCTGAAGCGCTGCGGCCATCTTCCAGCCGAGATTGA
>CAMBSA010000475.1 GCA_945869935.1 Bordetella parapertussis
CCGGACCGCGCTACGGTCGGCGTCTTCGGGCAGCAGCATCACGAATTCTTCCGCGTCGTCCGTACTGCGGTTGGTGTTGCGGTCGGCTTCGACGTTCGAGGCGTCGATGCCCGCGTTGGCCATCACCAGGCCGGACCGATGCTCGACAATGATCACCCCCGGCCGGCAGCGCAGCACGGCTACCGATTCCCGCAGGATCAGCTCAACGATACGCGGATCCTTGTCGCACTCGGCGGCGAGTTCCGCGGCGCGCGCTGAGGGCACAACATCGCGCAAACGCACCCGACGGCCTTCGGCTTTGGAGACGATTTTTTGCGCGAGCACCAGCACATCCCCCGCTTCGGCCGCAATCTTCTCCCGTGCCAGCGCGGCGACAATCAACGCGGCGAGATCGTCGCCTGCGCGTATGGTGGGCAGACCCGCGAGAGCGCTTAACGTCATGCGGCGTGACATGGGTTCGTCAGCCAAACGCCGCCCTGAGTTTTGGCACTACGCGTTCGGCATACAGACGCAGAAACCGCGCCTGATCCGGGCCCGGCGCATGAAACACCAGATGGCGGAAACCGAGTTCGACGTAGGGCCGGATACGTTCGACCTGCTCATCCGGATCGATCGAAACGATCCAGCGGCTGGCGGCCCGCTCCAGCGGCAGCGCGTCGGCAAGCTTTTCCATTGCGAGCGCATCCTCGACGCTGGTTTTCTCCTCCGCCGACAGCGCCAGCGCTGCCCAATGGCGCGTGTCTTCCTTCGCGCGCAAAAGGTCGGTGTCGAAAGAGACTTTCACTTCGATCATTCGTTCGATGGAATCGCCTGCTCTGCCTGAAGCCGCAAGACCTTCGCTGACTTTCGGCAACAGCGTCTCGCGATAGAGTTCCGGCGCCTTGCCGCTGGTGCAGATGAATCCGCCGGCAATCTCTCCAGCCAGCTTTGCCGCGGTGGGGCCGGCGGCGGCAACATAGATCGGCACCGGATTTTCCGGGCGATCGTAGATGGTCGCGTTCTTGGTGCGGTAATACTGCCCCTCGAAGCTCACCCGCTCCTCGCGCCATAGGCGGTTGATCAGCACGATCGCCTCCTTGAGGCGGCCGAAACGCTCCTTGAAAGCCGGCCAGGGCACGCCGGTGGCCGGCACCTCGTTCAGGGACTCGCCGGTACCGACGCCGAGAATCACGCGATCGGGAAACATCGCCCCGAGCGTGCCCACGGCCTGCGCCACGATCGACGGGTGATAGCGAAACGTCGGCGTGACCACGCTGGTGCCGATCGTGACGCGCCGGGTCCGCGCGCCCAGCGCCCCCATCCATGCAAACGAATACGGCGCGTGTCCGCCGGTATGCTTCCATGGCTGGAAATGATCGCTGACGAATACCGAATCGAACCCGACCTCTTCGGCAAGGCAGGAAAACTCGAGTAATTGCGACGGTCCGAACTGCTCCGCGGACGCTTTGTAACCGATCTTTAGCACGCCTGTCTCCCTTTAGCCGATTCTGATCGTATGGCGCGACAGGGCGCTCGAACTGCCCGGCGGTGTGAGAACGATCGGCGCGAGTTCGTCCGCGCCCTCGGCTACCCGCTGCCGATCGACCGAAACCGGCCGGTACAGCGTATCGCGTTGTTCTGAAACCCGGCCAAGCGAGCCGATCAGGGCCCGCATGGCCGCGGGCGGCAACTCCTGCCCGTGCTGAGTGCCGGCCGCGCGCGAAATGCTTTCGTTCATCAGCGTGCCACCCAGATCGTTGGCGCCCGATTGCAGGCAAATGCGCGCACCGGTCTCACCCATCTTCACCCACGAGGTCTGGATGTTGGCAATCCCCGGGTGCAATACGAGGCGCGCAACCGCGTGCATCAGCACCGCTTCGCGCAAGGTCGGTCCGCGTCGGGCGCGTCCCTTCAAAAAGATCGGCGCCTCCATCGGCACGAAAGGCAACGGCACGAACTCGGTGAACCCGCCGCTTCTCGATTGCAAATCGCGAACCGCGAGCAAGTGGAGCGCCCACGAACCCGGTCCTTCGACATGCCCATACATGATGGTCGCCGTGGTTCGCAGGCCGACACGGTGAGCGCACTCCACCACCTCCAGCCATTCGGCGGCGGATATCTTGTCCGGACAGATGATCGCGCGCACGACCGGATCGAGGCTTTCCGCGGCGGTTCCGGGCAAGGTGTCCAGCCCCGCCTCGCGCAGGAGCAACAGAAATTCGCTCACGCCCAGGCCCAGCGTCTTCGCCCCCTGGGAGATTTCAAGCGGCGAGAACGCGTGAATATGCATCCCCGGCGCTGCCCGCTTCACCGCGCGGCAGATTTCCAGGTACGTCCGGCCGGTGTAGTCGGGGTGGATACCGCCCTGCATGCAGACCTCGGAGGCGCCGCGTGCCCAGGCCTCCGCCACGCGGCGCTCGATTTCATCCAGCCCAAGATCGTAGGCCGCGCCACGCAAGCTTGCATGCGATTTTCCCTTGGAAAACGCGCAAAAGCCGCAGTGTAAATAGCAGATGTTGGTGTAATTGATATTGCGGTTCACGACATAACGGACGGTGTCTCCGACGGTCGCCCGTCTGAGTTCGTCTGCCGCATCGCAGACGAATCGAAAATCGCGGTCGCGGGCTTCAAACAGGCGCACGATCCGTTCTCCGTCCAGACGGACACCTGTCGCGGCCGCTTCAACGCAACGCGCAAGATCGCGATCCACTTCCGCGAGATACGGCGCGCGGACAAGCGATTCGATCTCGCGCGCCTCGAGGGGAAGCCCCGGCGCCCAGGTGTCCTCGCGCGCGAGGCCGTCACTGTCGATCGCAGCCAGCACCCGCGGGATCAGCTCTGGGGCAAGCCATCGCGCGGGCTGTCTCGCGTAAGCGGGATACAGCGCCAGCCGCTCGACCAGCAGGCTTCCCTCTCTCGCGGTGGCCGCCGCGAGCGCCTCGATCTGCGGCCAGGGCGCTTCGGGGTTTACGTGATCGGGCGTGACCGGAGAAACCCCGCCCCAGTCGTTGAGGCCGGCTGCGATCAGTCTGCCGTAGATCCCCGGTGTCAGATTCGGTG
>CAMBSA010000476.1 GCA_945869935.1 Bordetella parapertussis
GATCGAGCTTGCCCGACCGCACCGCTTCGCCCTGGCTCGGGAACGGGACGATCGCCCAGTTCACGTCGCGATCGGCATTGAGCCCTGCCTTCTCGAAGGCAATGCGCTGCCAGAGTTCGATCGAGGAGCGCGCCGCGTTGTTGCCCACGGTCTTGCCCTTGAGATCGCGGATGGATTTGATCGGGGAGTTGTCCATAACCATGTACTGGGTGTGGAAACCCTTGATGCTCTCGCGCGACAGCCCGGCGATGACCTTGAACTTCATGCCCTGCGAGGCGACGAAAATCGCGCTGTGGCCGCTTCCGGTGATCATGTCGAGTTGCCCCGCCTCATAGGCCTGGTTGCGCGTGTCGCCACCGCGAAACAGGGTGAAGTCGAGCTTGTAGAGCTTGCCCTGGTTGGGCGTGATTTCGGGTTTGGCTTTCATCAGCCAGAGCTGGTCCTCGGCCGCCGAACCGTGCCCGATGCGAATCGTCACCGGCTGCGCCTGGGAGAACGCCGGCGCGGCAACCAGGCTGGCTGCCGCGATTGAAAACAACGAGATCAAACGCTTTGGGAATTTCATGGTGTTTCTCCTGAAATTGGAGTGCTGACCGGCACTCGTGAAGCAATGCACTTGCCCGGATTATGCTCGGAGCAGAGCCCTGCTCCGGAAGCCCCGGAATTCTAATCGTGAAATACCGGGTAGCAGACGGGAAACGACGAAAACTCCGACATGACGCCTCAGGCAGCCTTGCCCTCGGTTTGCAGCACGGGCAACTCGTAGTCACCGGGGCGAAGTTCCTTCAGCCGCGGCAGCACCTCGCGCGAGAACAGTCCCAGGCTGTCAACCGTGTCCGCATGCGGCAGATCGCCGCCATGCCCCATGATCATCAGGTTGCCGAACCCGCCCACATAGTCATAGTAGGTCTTGATCTGGCGATACACCTGATCGGGCGTGCCCACGAACATCACATGCGCCTCGATCAGCTGTTCCATCGACGCCGCCTTCTGATACACGCGCGCCCCGTCCTTGAGCACCACCGACGCATAGGCCGGCACGTAGTCGGCCCGGGTGCTGTTGCGCATGGCCTGCGCCTCGACCCGGGTCGGGACATACCCCGGAGGGTTGAAATACTGCGGCGCAAGTTGCGAACCGGTACGGATGTATCCCGCGATGTGGTGGGCGCGTTCCTTGGCCTTCGCCTCGGTATCCGCCACCGCAACGATGCCCATGTAACCGAAATTATCGACAGGCGGCATGCCCCAACCAAGTGACAGCCACTTCCTGCGATAGGTGTCGAACAGCAGCTTCGAATCGCGCCCGGTGAGGAAGGTCCCGACCTTGCCCTTCTGCTCCGCGATCCAGTTGCCCGGACCGGGACCTATCGAGACGAACCACACCGGCGGGTGCGGCTGCTGGTAGGTCCGCGGCCAGATGTTGACCGAACGTTCGTGGAAAAACTCGCCCTGCCAGGAGAACGGACCGTCGGTGGTGGTCAGCGCCTTCATGATCAGCCGGTAGGCCTCGCCGAAGCGCCGCGTCTGCCCGACCGGCTGCGCATTCGCCGGCCAAACCTCGAACGGCCCGCCCCGCACGAAGCCGACTTCGTAGCGGCCGTGCGAATAACAATCGATCATCGCGATTTCTTCGGCCACGCGCACCGGGTCCGGCCGGTTGGCGATCGGAATACCGAGGGACAGCAGGCGGATCTTTTTCGTAGTGCGCGCAAGGATCGACAGCGGCACGTGGCAGGACGAGGTCAGGCAGGTCGCGGTGCTGTGATGCTCGTTGATCATGATGTTGATCCCGAGCTCGTCGCACATCTCCCATTCGTCCATGTAGCGGCTGTAGAGATCCGCCGCGAGCTTGGGGTCAAGGTGCCGGCCGGGAAGCGAATTGCGCAAGGACGGATGCGCCGGATCCCAGGCGGGGTAATAGGGTTGCTCGGTGAACTGCCAGACGTTCATGAATTGCTTGCTCCGGAAACCGTGCATCCGCCCGCGGGCCGGATGCAGGATAAGACCCTGTATCGCCTAGGCCTGGCTCTTGCGCTCGCGACGCTTGAGCATCTTCTCGGCGAGCCGCGGTGCGGTACCCGGCTTGCTCCACGGACACACCGCGAGGCAGATCGCGCAACCCATCGCCTCGCCGAAATAAGGGATGCATTTGTCGAAGTCCACGTACCACTTCTCCACGCCGCGCACCATGCTCTTGTCATCCGAGAGCGCCCCGGGCGGGCAGGCTTTGGTGCATATCTGGCAACGGGTGCAGAAGTCCTCGGAACCGAAGTCGTCGCGTCCGTCCGCCACAAGCGGCATGTCGGTGCTCACCGCCGAGAGCCGGAACGACGAGCCCCAGGTGCGGTTGATCATCGAGCCGTGCTTGCCGAGCTGTCCGAGGCCGGCGGCAATCGCGGCGGGGACCATGTTGAGCGCGGAGGCGAACGGTCCCGGCCAGGGCATCGCTTCAAAACCCTGCGCGAGGATGTGGTTGCAAAGTTCGCGACAAACACGCGAAGCGCGGTTGTACTGCCTCGCAACCTCCACCGCCGCGGCGGGGTTCTCGTAGGTGGAAGGCGCCTGCGACAACTCGTCGTGATCCATCGACACGCCGATCATGATCAGCCAGCGGTGCGGCAGTTCGTAGCCTTCGTAAAGATAGGCCTCGCTCACCGGGGTGATGCCCACGAGGTCGCCCTCGTGGGCGAGCGCGAAGGCCTTCACCTCCCTTGACCATTCCTCCGCCGGGCGCTGCACCTCCACCGGTGCGCGTTCGATGGGCTTCGGGCCGCGCGGCGCCTCGTGCGAGAAGTGCTCGCGGATCGCGGGCGACACGCGCTGGTAGTCGATCACTTCCTTCTGCAACGCGCCGAACTTGTGCTTTGACGGCGGGTGCCAGAAAAATGGCGACGGCCGTCGGATCTCGGTCTCACCGAGGCCGTTCACGGTGTTGCCTGAAACATCGGGGAATAGTTTGGTGAAGCGCGAATCGGGAACGAAAGGTTTTCGGCTCATCCGCGAAATGTAGCGCAGCTTCGCCGCCGCAACACA
>CAMBSA010000477.1 GCA_945869935.1 Bordetella parapertussis
CGCGGCGCTGGAGATGGACCCGGGCTGGATCGCCTTCCTTCGCACCGGGCTGTCGGCGCTCGCGGTGCTCGCCTACACCGCCGCTCTCCGGCTGCCGCTTGCGATCAAACAGCACTGGCGCGCCTACCTGATCGTGGGATCGCTCAACGCCTCGCTGCCCTGGCTGCTGTACTCGTATGCGGGCAAGACGCTGCCTGCCTCCTACATGGTGATGATGAATTCCCTCACCCCGATCTTCGTGGTGCTTTTTTCCGCAATGATCTCCGCCGAGCGGATCACCGCGACGAAGATCATCGGCATGCTGCTTGGCTTCGCCGGAGTCGCGATGATCGTCGGGCTCGGGCCGCTTGCGATCAATCGCGAGGTCATGATCGCGGTGGCCTTGTGTCTGGTGTCGGTGTCCGCCTACGCGCTCGGCGGCATCGCCACACGCCGCTACGGCCGCGAACAGGACTCGCGCGTGCTCACCGCGGGAAGCATGCTGCTCGCAACACCGCTCCTGCTCCCCACGCTCGGCCCGGCCATGTCGCTCGACCCTGCGAGCAGCGGCCCGAGCATGGCGGCGATCGTCTCGTTGCTCGCGCTGGGCGTCGGCTCAAGCGGCTTCGGCTATCTCGTCTACTACCGGCTGGTCACGCGGGTCGGGGCCACGCGCGCGCTCACCGTCACCTACCTGATGCCGCTATTCGGCACCTTCTATGGCGTGGTGCTGCTTGGCGAGCCCTTCGGCATCGGCATGGCGGCGGGCGGCATCACAGTGCTGCTTGCGACCGCTCTTGTCACCGGTCTCATTGGTAACCAGCGCGGGCGGAAGACCACGCGCAAGACCGCGGCCTGATACGCTCCGCACCCTATGCGAACCTCCGACGTCATCAAGATCATTTTTCTCGGCACCATCTGGGGCGGGTCGTTTGCCTTCATCCGCGTCTGCGCACCGATCATTGGTGCGGTGTGGTTCACCCTCGGACGGCTCGTCGTCGCCTCGATCGTGCTGATTGCGTGGGCACGCTGGGCCGGCGTCGACCTCGCGTTCCGCCGCTACTGGAAGCAGTACTTCGTCGTCGGCCTGCTCAACACCGCCGGGCCCTGGACCCTGTATGCCTTCGCGGGCAAGACGATCAGCGCCTCCTACATGTCGATCATCAATTCGAGCACGCCCTTGATGAGCGCGATCCTCGGCGCGTGGTTCCTCGGCGAGAAGATGACTGTTCCGAAGGTCATCGGGCTTGCCTGCGGCGTGCTCGGAGTGTCGCTGATCGCGGGCTGGGGGCCGATCGCACCGACGCCGGAGGTGCTGCTCGCGGTGTTCGCCTCGATCCTCGCCGCGCTCGGTTACGCGGTCGGCGGTGTCGCGGCGAAGCTGTATGTGAAGGGCGGGGATTCGCGCGCGATCGCGGTCGGCAACACGCTGTTCGCCTCGCTCATGATGCTGCCCCTGCTGCCCCTGCTGCCCGAGGTGCCCGCCGCCTCGCAATGGACGACAACCGTGATCGCCTCGATGATCATCGTCGGCGTCCTCTCCACCGGAATCGGCTTCCCGATGTTCTTCCAGCTGATCAAGGATGTCGGCGCAACCAAGGCGCAGACCACCACATTCATCGTGCCGGTGTCGGGCGTGCTGCTCGGCGTGCTGTTCCTCGACGAACCGATGAAGCTCACCCTGGTCTTCGGCGGTCTGCTGATCCTGGTGGCCTGCGCGCTGGTGCTGGAGATTCCGCTGCCGGGCATGCGCCGGCGCAATTAAAATCGATCAGCGCGCGAGGTAAGCCGGCAGCCAAAGACTGATCGCGGGGAACACCGCAAGCAGGGCAAGCAGCAGCAGGTCCGCCACGATGAAGGGCGCAACGCCGCGATAGATCGTGCGCATCGGAATATCGGGCGCAAGCCCGTGCAGCAGGAACACGATCACGCCGATCGGCGGAATGATCATGCCGAGCTCGATCACCACCACATTGATGATGCCCCACCACACCGGGTCGTAGCCGAGCTTGACGATCACCGGCAGCACGAAGGGGATGGTGATCAGCATCGCCGAGATCTCGTCGAACACCGCCCCCAGTATCAGGTAGGCGACGAGCAGAAGAAAAATGATCGCAAGCGGCGGGATCGCCAGGCCCTGGATCAGCGCCACCAGCGCTTCGGGAATCTTCGCAATCGTGATGAAGTAGGTAAACACGAACGCGCCCATCAGGATCACGTAGAGCATGCCGGTCGCGCTCGCCGACTCTCGCAGCCCCTGCCAGAGCGCGGGCCAGCTCATCCTACCGCGCAGCAGCGCGAAGGCAAGTGACAGCACCGCCGCGACGGAAGCCGCCTCGTTCACGGTGAAGATGCCGCTGTACAGGCCACCGAACACCGCCACCATCAGGATCAGCACCGGGGAGGCGATTTTTATCGCCTGCCAGCGCTCGGGCCAGGGAATGCGCGGGCCGACCGGCGCGGACGCAGGGTCGATGCGGACCATGATCGCAATCGCGAGCAGGTTGAGCGCGATCGCGATCAGCGCCGGGATCACCGCGGCGAGGAAGAGATCGAAGATGAAGGTCTTCGCTGCGATGCAGTAGAGCACCATGATCACCGAGGGCGGGATCAGCGATTTGAGCGTGCCGCCCGCGGCGATCGTGCCGGTGGAAAAGCCCTGCGAGTAGCCGCGCTTGAGCATCTCCGGCAGCGCGGCTTTGGCGAACGTCGCTGCGGTCGCGGTCGATGAACCGCATACCGCGCCGAACGCGGCGCATCCGCCGATGGTCGCGTAGGCCAGCCCACCCCTGCGATGCCCGAGCAGCGCCGCCACCGCGTTGTAGATATCGCTCGAGAAACCGGCCGCACTCGCGAAGGTACCCATCAGCAGAAACAGGGGCACGGTGGCGAGATCGACGTTCGAGAGCACGCCCGAGGGCTCGGTCGCAAGCAGGGTTAGCGCGGGCTCCCAGCCGGTCTGCAGCGCAAAGCCCACCAGCCCCACGATCATCATCGCAAAGCCGATCGGCACCTGCGCCAGGATGAGGATGAACAGCGCGACAAGACCGATC
>CAMBSA010000478.1 GCA_945869935.1 Bordetella parapertussis
TGCCCGGGCCGATGAAGGTGAGCTGCACTTCGTCCTTCAGCACCGCGAACATCGCGTCCGGCAGCGCCTTGTAGGGCACGTGCAGGACGTTGATGCCCGCCTTGCTCTTCAACTGTTCGGTTGCAAGATGCGGCTGGCTGCCGCTGCCGAAGGAGCCGTAGTTGAGCTTGCCCGGCCGCGACTTCGCGAGCGCGACAAGCTCGTTGATGGTGTTGGCCGGCAGATCGGGCTTCGCCACCATCATCATGTGCAGGTAGGCAACCAGCGTTACCGGATCGAAATCCTTCTGCGCGTCATAAGGCAGCTTGAGAAACAGATGCGGGTTGATGGTGAAGGTCGCATCGGTGGTGAAGAGCAGCGTGTAGCCGTCCGCCGCCGATTTCGCCACCACGTCCGCCGCGGGGATGGTGCTGCCGCCGGGACGGTTGTCGATCAGGATGGCCTGGCCCCAGGTCTGCGCAAGACGGTCGGTGATGCCGCGCACGAACACGTCGATCGGCCCGCCGGTCGGATAGGGCACCAGCATTCGCACCGGCTTGGACGGCCAGGCCTGCGCCTGCACGCCCGAGGCGATGCCCATCAGAACAAGTGCGGTAACAGTGCGCGCAACGCAGCAACGCATCCGCAAGAAAAGCCTTTGAATCATTCGTTTCTCCGTGCACAAATATCACAGGGGTTCAGGCTAACATTCCGTGTGCCTCAACCACAGAGATAGGCCTGCCCCCCGCATGTCCGCATCCACCTCATCACCCATCAATGACCCGCGCCTCCACGACGACACCGTGCTGCGAGGGGGGCACATTCTCACGCTCGACAAGCGCTCGACGATTGCCGAAGCAATCTCGATTCGCGGCGGGCGCATCGGCGCGATCGGCGCCAGCGCCGATTTGCGCGACCGGATCGGCCCGGCAACTCGCGTGATCGAACTCGGCGGGCGTACCGTGATGCCCGGCCTGATCGACGGCCACGCACACCTCGACCGCGAAGGCCTGAAAGCGGAACTGCCCTCGCTCGCCGGTTTGCGATCGATCGAACAACTCGTGGAGCGCCTGCGCGCGCTTGCGGCGAAAGCGGCGTCCGGCGAATGGATCGTGACGATGCCGCTTGGCGAAGCGCCCGAATGGCGGCGCGAGGACGACATGTTTGCCGAAGGCCGCATGCCCGACCGCCACGACCTGGACCGTGCCTCGACGAACCATCCGATTCTCATTCGATGTGCCTGGGGCTACTGGTCGCGCCAGCTGCCGCTGATGACGATCGCCAACTCCGCCGCGCTGGAACTCGCCGGTATAGGCCGCGAGACGCAGTCGCCTTCACCGAAGCTCGAAATCGAACGCGATGCGCGCGGCGAACCGACCGGACGCCTGCTCGAATTCGAGCCCCAGCCGCTGGCGGAATTCACCCTGTTCCGGCATGCACCGCATTTCAACCAGGACGACCGCATCCGCACCCTCACCCGCTCGATGCAGATGTACAACGCGGTCGGCACCACGAGCGTGTTCGAAGGCCACGGCGCAGCACCCGAGGTGCTCGCCGCGTGGCAGACGATTCGCGAACGCAACCGCCAGACGGTGCGCGGGCACCTGGTGTTCAGCCCGTCGTGGGGCCAATCGTCGGAGGACGACATCCGCACCATGCTGCGCGACTGGCTGCGCTGGCTGTCGGGCAAGGGCCTCGGCGACGAATGGCTGCGCATGAGCGGCATCTACACCGAGATCGACGACAGCCCGGAGAGCCGGCTTCGCGCCAGTTGCTCGCCGCGCACCGGCTGGGCGGGTTTTTGCTACGACGCGGGCCTTTCGCGCGAGGCGGTGAAGACGCTGATGATCGAATCGGCGCGCGCCGGCATCCGCGTCTCGGGCGTGTTCGCCGACCTGCTCGAGCTGTACTCCGAGGTCGATCGCGAGGTGCCGATCGCGGGACAGCGCTGGGTGATCGCGCACCAGGTATCGCTCACCCGCGAGCAGATTGAGCGCATACGCGACATGGGCGTGGTGGTCACCACCCACACCAGCGCGCACATCTGGAAGCGCGGCGCGGAACTGATGAAGCAACTCGGGCCGGGGCGCGAGAACGAACTCTGCCCGATCCGGTCAATGCTGGACGCCGGTGTGACGGTGTCGCTTGGCACCGACAATGTGCCGATCACGCTCTGGAATTCGGTGTGGAACGCGGTGTCGCGCATCGAACGCAAGCAATCCGCGGTGCTCGCCCCGGACCAGCGCATCAGCCGCGAACAGGCGCTGCGCTGCGCCACCAATAACGGCGCGTATCTCTGTTTCGCTGAAAACGACACCGGCGCGCTCGAGCCCGGCAAGCTTGCCGACCTGCTGGTGCTGGACGAAAACCCGCTCACCATGCCGGAGGAAAAAATCCGCGACATCGCGCCGCGGATGACGATCGCAGGCGGGAAGATCGCCTGGAACACGCTCGATCCTGCACACCCGACGCCAGATTAGGGAATTTCCGAACAAGGGGACATTGCCCCCTTGTTCAGTGGATCCTTAGCTCGGTCGCTCCACGTCCACCTCGCCACGGATGGCCATGCGTTCGAGCTTGCCGAAGATCGCGAACAGCGATACGCCGAGCGCCGCGAGCACGATGATCGACACGAACAGCAGGTCGGTGCGCAGCTGCGTGGCAGAGGTGATGACGAGGTAACCGAGGCCGCGGTCCGAGCCGTAGAACTCGGCCACCACCGCCCCGACCAGCGACAGCGAAGCCGCGATCTTGAATCCGGCGAAGATGAAGGGCAGAGCGGCAGGCAACTGCACCTTGAAGAAGATCTCGCGCCGTGTGGCGTTGATCGAGTGCATGAAATCGAGTATTCGCGGGTCGGCCGATTTCAGCCCGCGCGTGGTGTTGGTGACGATCGGGAAGAAGGTGATGATCGAGGCGATCATCACCTTGGGCGCAAGGCCGAAGCCGAACCAGATGGTGAGCAGCGGCACGATCGCGATGATCGGTATCGAGTTGGATACGATGATGTAGGGAAACACCCCGCGTTCCATGAAGCGCGAATGCAC
>CAMBSA010000479.1 GCA_945869935.1 Bordetella parapertussis
AGCAATACGGTGGCGGTCGCAAAATACTCGCAGTGTCCGGCGCGTGATTCATTCAGGAACCGGGCGAGCGCGGAGAGGGACTGCGCGCGGGCGGCGCCCGCGCCATCTGCGGGCGGCTGCCAGGCGGCGTAGCGAAAGTTTTCCGCGAAGTGCCGGGCAATGATTTTTGTGGCCTCGCGCGACGGTGTTCCTCGCGGCACGAGAGTGTCGGCCAGTCCCTGCACCACCGAACGATCGAAGCGCGGCAGGCGCAGGTCCGCATCCCCCGGCGGCGCCTCGGGCGTCGCGCCGGATGCGACGAGTACGTTGTAGCGGAAATCGCCCGGGCGCACCTCCGCCTGCACCGTACCGAGGCCTGAGCGTTTCAGTTCGGAGGCGGACAGCCCTTCGATGCGTTGTGCGCCGAAAGGCAGGGTGAGCACCGGGTTGCCGTGTTCCGACCGGTCCGAGATAACGAGCATGCGGCCGCGGGCCAGAGGCGTCTGCGTGTTGGCGAGAGCCCATGTCCCGGGCGCCGATAGCGGGATCGGGGTGAAGGCTGCGTCACGTGCCACCCAGGTGGCACCGTACAGGTCGTCGTAGGTTGCGCGATGCAAGAGCATGGGATCACCTGTTCCTTCGACCCGTATCACGATCCTGGAGGAAAGTTTCTGCTCCCCGATCGAGCCGATATCGGTGCGGCTCTGCAGCGGATCGGTGCGATTGCCGCTGCCGGCGATCCAGTCGGTCACGGTTGCCTCAAGCCAGATCTGCGCGGTGTGCAAGCCGGTGTGCAGGCCCGCACCGAGCACGGCTGCGATCAGCAGCATCGATGCCCACGCACCGACGGACGCGCCCCGGGGGCGCACCGTCCAGAGTGCGCCGGCGGCAAGCAGGGCGAGTGCGACATAGAAGCCCGGGCCACGGGTGTTGGCCGCGCTCGCGCCGATCAGCCAGAGCGCGAACCAGGGATGATCGAGGGCGATGTGGCTTGCGCGTCGGTCGTGTATGCGGCGCATGCTCCAGAACAGCACGCCCGCCTCGACGCGGTCCAGTCCGGCGTAATACATCACCACCGGCAGCGGCGCGACGATCATCGGCAACCACTGGAACCAGAGTTTCACCGCGCGGGGGTTGCCGTACACCGCGAACAGGATCGCCCCGGCGGCGAGCGCGAGTGCGGTACAGAAGTCGGCCACGCGCGTCAGCTGTTCATTGCCGATGTCCCAGCGTCGGGTAATCACACGCGGCGACAGCGATATCAGCCCTGCGATGATCGCAGGGATCCAGTCGCCGGTCTGCCAGCCCCAGAGGGCGATCGCGGCGGCAAGCAGCCAGGGGGGGAGGCTCATAGCCTGGCCAATCCGGCTTCCATGTCGCCCGGATCAAGTTGTGCGACTCCCGCAGGCGGTGCAAGCTCGGGCAAGGCATTGACCACAAGCACGCGCAGTTCCATGCCCGCAGCCCGCAGGCTGTCCACAAGCGCGGCGCGTTCGGTATCCCAGTCGATCAGCACCAGCACGCAGCCCGAGAGTTCCCCGCGGCGTGCGGCAATCGAATCGCGAAGCGCATCCAGCGACGGTTCGTGCGTGAGGCGCACCCCGGCAAGCACCTCCAGCAGTCCGGCGGGCTGAAGTTGACCACGTCCGGCGGTGTAGCAGTAGGCTTGGTCCTCGACGAACAGCAGATCGAGCAGGCATTCCTGCGTGTCGAGCGTCCATACGAATGAGGCTGTCACCGCAACCGCCTCCTCGAAGGCGGCGAGTTGTACCGCGTCCTGCTTGCGGTTCGTGGAGGGTTTCGCACAGGTGTCGAGCGCGAGGGCATAGCGCTCGAAGAATTCATCCTGGTACTCGCGCACGATCGGCCGGCCGGTGCGCGCAAAGCTTTTCCAGTGAATGCGCGGCAGCGCGTCACCCGGGCGGTAATCGCGCAGACCGAGGAATTCCTCGGAGTCGCCGACCGACGCGGAGAGCGACACGCCGCCCGGCTGGTAGCAGCGCGCGCCGGGCAGGGAAATCGGCGGCAGCGGGTAACGCCGTGGCAGGACCACGATGTTCGCGGGTTTCGCAAGCCGGAGGACGGAACGGAACAGTCCTGCGGGGTCGGTCCGTGCCACCACGATTTCATCCAGGTTCATGATCCCGCGCTTGACCGCATGGGCTTCGACCTTCACTTCGGCCTCCGCACCGGGGGCGAGCGGCGATACGGCGGCCTCCTCTATCCAACCAACGCGCCGCTCGCGCCACAGGCGCCAGAAGCCGCGGTAGGTCGGGAAACGCAGACGGCGACGGAACTCGGCGAAGCCCGGACTGTGGTCCGCGATCCGGTCTAGCAGGGCAAGGCCCGCGAGCGGGCGAGTACCGGTGTTGCGAATGCGTATCCGGTAGGTGAAGGTTGTTCCCGCAGCGACGGTGCGCGGCAGGCTGCGCTCGACCGTCACCGGGACACGGCGAAACAGCGTGGCCACCATCGCCACCGCGAGCAGTGCGGCCGTGAAGGCAAACACCTGGTAGGCAAGTGTCTGCTGGGTATCGATCCCGAGCGCGCCGGTCACCGTCAGCAGACCGAGCAGGAACATCCCCGCGGTGCTGAACCGGCGCTGCAGCCAGTACTGCAGCCGCATCGCGGCGCGGATCAGCGAATAGGAGAGGCGCCACATGGGGTATGGGAGGTGAGACCGCGTTGTCTCGCGCGAACGGCCGGATTGCTTCGCTTTGCTCGCAATGACTGCTTTTCGGGCGTCATCGCGAGGAGCCGCAGGCAACGCGGCGATCTCGTGTTCGTGTAGTGGATACGTATGGCTGTATCGCTTTGCCACATTCGCAGTGACACCGCAGACATGGGCTCGATCAGCCCGGCACCGGAATCCGCTCCAGGATTCCTTCGACGAGGCTCACGCCGGTGGTGCCGCTGAATCGCGCCTCCGGGGCGAGCGCCACGCGATGCGCGAGCACAGGCACCGCCATGGCGCGCACATGGTCGGGATTCACGAAGGCCTCGCCCTCGAGCAGCGCGAGCGCCTGCGCACATCGGGCGAG
>CAMBSA010000480.1 GCA_945869935.1 Bordetella parapertussis
ACCAGGTCGGTGCGGAAGGATCGCATCTGCTTCTGGGTCTCGGCATCTACCGCGTCGCGCACATCCTTGGGCTTGGATGAAGCCATGGTGCCGTGGCGCCCGCTCGGGTCGGCAAACATCTGCGATTTGCCGCCCGCCACCATCAGGCCGAAACTCACCAGGAACGAATGCAGCAGGGTCGCGTGATAGGGGTCCTTGAGATTTTCCTGATAGAGTTTCCAGTTGCCCGGAAGCTCGTTACGGTAGTAACCGAGAATCTTCAGCTTGCGGCCCTTGAAGACCACCTCGAAGTCCTTGAGGATTTCCGGGCCGAGGTATTCCTCCACGGATTCCATGTCGCCCACGAAGCTCGCAAACACGACTCCGTGCAGCACCTGCACCGCGAGTTTGCGCAGGCCGTGGTTCTCGACCTTGAAATCCGCCGGCATCCCGCTCTCTTTCTCCGTCTTGACGCCACGCCGGAACGGCACGCCCTGCAGGTTCCCGCGAAGATCGAACGACCACTGGTGGTAGGGACAGACGAACTCGGCGGTGTTGCCGCGCGCCTTGCGGCAGAACTCGACACCGCGGTGCGCGCAGCGGTTCTCGAACACATGAACGCTTCCGTCGACGTCGCGCGCAACCACCACCGGCACCGGGCCGACGTAGGAACGCACGAAATCACCGGGCTTGGCGATCTCTGCTTCGAGGGCGACATAGTTCCAGGTCCGGCCGCGGAAAATCTTCTCCATTTCCCGGTCGTAAATGTGCTCGCTGGTGTAAATCCAGTCGGGGATGATCGAAAGCCCCTCGGCCGGCCAGCGGTAGTCGTGCGTCGCGCGCTCCTTGGATGTGGAGCCGGGCGTGTGTATTACGGTTTCGGAACTGAACATGGCTTTATCCTCATGCGGCACAGGCGCGCGCGCAAGCACCCGCTTCGCTTCGTAAGCGGAAAGCGTAAAACATCGTTATTCATATCAGTATCACGCCGGATACGCAAACCGAAGTTCCCGGATCGGTGAGCGACCCGGGGGGAAACGGCAATTTCACTCGCACCGACATCCGGCAAAAAACTCAGGGCAGCAGCTTCCAGTTGCCGCCCTGCACCGTCACCATCACGCGGGCGCGGCTGTCCGCCCCGTTGTGATCCGACGGCGTGGTGTTGTACACGGCGTGCGTACCCACCACTTCCTTCACGTTCTCCATGCTGTCGCGAAGCGCGGCGCGGAACTCGGGTGTGCCCGGCTTGGCTTTCCTGACCGCGTTGGCGGCCGCCGCCTGCAGCACCAGCCAGCCGTCGTAGGCGTAGCCCGCGAACGGGTTGCGGCCGTCATCGGGGAAGGCCGCCGCGTATTGCCTGAAGAAGTCGAGCGCCACCTTTTTCATCGGGTTCGAATCGGGCAGCTGGTCGGCAACCACCAGCGGGCCGGTGGGCGCGACCATGCCTTCGACGTTCTTGCCGCCGACGCGCAGGAAGTCGCGGTTGATCACCCCGTGCGTCTGGTAGATCCTGCCCTTGTAGCCGCGCTCGACCAGGGTTGCCTGCGGCAGCACCGCGGGCGTGCCCGAGGCGCCGAGGAACACCGCGTCGGGGTTGGCGGCCATCACCTTGAGCACCTGTGCGGTGACCGAGGTGTCGGTGCGTGCATAGCGCTCCTTCGCCACCACCTTGATGCCGGCGGGGCCCACGCCCTGCTCGAGCGCACCCAGCGTCAGGTCGCCCCAGCCGTCGGTGAAGCCGATGAAGCCGACCGACTTCACGTTGGCCGCCTTCATGTGATCGACGATGCCGCCGATCATCACCGGCAGGCGCTGCGGGATGGTGAAGAACCAGGGTGCCTTGTCGGCGGCGACCACCGTGGGCGACATGCACACCATCGGAATCTTGGCTTCGAGCGCCACGTCCGCCATCGCAAGGCAGGCCGGGGTGTAGGTGGAGCCGAGGATGATGTCGGCCTTGTCTTCGGTGATCAGGCGGCGCATGTGCTTCACCGCCTCGCCGGGATTGCCGGTGTCGTCGAGGACGATGACCTTGGCCGGCTGCCCCCCGAGCATGCGGGTGACGACCTTCTCGTACACGTTGCGGTAGGGAATGCTGATCGAGGCGGCCGGGCCGGAGGCGCCGAGCACGACGCCGACGGTGATTTCGGCCTGCGCCGGAACCGCGGCAACCAACAGCGCGCCGGCGACGAGCGAGGCGGCGTTGCGTAGTGTCTTCATGGTTTGCTCCTGAAAGTCCTGAAATGCGATTCCGGTCAATGTCCCCGGGCAAAAATCCCGGGGTCAAGGTGCACCGGGCTGCCGCGGCCGGCATACCGGCGCGAACGGGCGCCTGCAGGATAGGGGCGCCATCGGAAGCCTGTCAAATCGTCGGGGCCGTGCCCGGCACCTCGCCGGCGCTTCAGGCAACCACGCGCCTGCCGTTCGCCGCCGCGCGCGGCCCGATCCGGTCAAGCAGCGCAAGAAGCTCGCTCCTGTCCACCGGCTTGGCGATGAAGTCATCCATGCCCGCCTCCATGCATGCGGCACGCTCCTGCGGGGTCGCCCCGGCGCTGAGCGCGACGATCGGCAGGCGGGTCACGCGAATGCCCCGGAATGCAGGCGGATGCCGATATCTGCCGAGAATTGCGCACTTTGCATCCGGCACCTCCTTGATCGGCGCTGGAGAGCGGTCAATTTGATTGCCATTTTTAGCAACTCATCCCTTCGTTTCTGCAAACCGCATCGCCATCCGGATACCTGCCGGCGATAGCCAGGATCTCGTCGGGGTCGTGCACCAAGCGCCGCCACGCATTCGCGGTCGAGCTTTCCCGCCAGCGCCATGATTCCAGGCACGGACAACTCGGCGCGGACCGCCTGATTGATCAATGCGCTGTACAACACGATGTCGCGACGGTTTGTCGCGGCGAACCCGTCCGGGCGACCGGCATCACACATCACCAGGCCAGGCAAGCCGTCCGCCCCGGACATCGGAACCGCAAACGTTGCCGCATGACCGTGGCTGCGCAGCCAGGCCGCGAGCGCAGACTCCATGTCATCG
>CAMBSA010000481.1 GCA_945869935.1 Bordetella parapertussis
CATCGCCTTTGTCACCGGACCGGGTATGCCATCGCCGATCGGCCGGTCGTCCAGTTCGACCACCGGCGTCACCTCGGCGCCGGTGCCCACGAAGAACATCTCGTCGGCCACGTACACCGTATCGCGGGAGAAGAATTCCTCGCGCACGACGAGGCCGCGATGACGCGCAAGCCGGATGATCGAGTCGCGGGTGATGCCCTCGAGAATGTAGGTGAGCGGTGGCGTGATCAGTTCGCCGTCGCGCACGATGAACACGTTCTCCACCGATCCTTCTGCGACATGCCCCTGCGGGTCGAGCAGCAGCGCCTCGTCGTAGCCCTGGCGAAGCGCATCGACGCGAGTCATCTGGAACAACATGTAGTTCCCGCCCGCCTTGGCCTTGGTCATGTTGGCGTTGATGTGATGGCGGGTAAAGGACGAGGTCTTCACCCGCGTGCCCTTTTCGATCTTTCCCGCACCGAGGTATTCGCCCCAGAACCAGACGGCGACGCCGACATTCACCTTGCAATTGCGGTGATCCAGGTCCATGCCGCCCTCGCCGATATAGGCGACCGGACGGATGTAGCACTCCTCGTAGCCGTTGGCGGCGATCGTCTCGCAGCAGGCGTCGCTCACCTGCTGTGGCGTGAACGGTATGTCGAGGCCAATGATCTTCGCCGAATTGAACAGGCGCTTGATATGCGCATCCAGCCGGAACACCGCCGGACCGGTGGCGGTCTTGTAGGCACGGATGCCTTCGAATACCGAAAATCCGTACTGGAAACTGTTGCTGACGAAGTGCAGCGTCGAATCCTTCCAGTCGACCTGCTTCCCGTCCATCCAGATGCTTTTACCCTGTTCCATATTCCAATCCAATCCGTATTTGTTTTACAGGCTTCCATCCAACAGACAGATGGTTATATGCAAGCGTCTGCGGTTTTGCAACCGCTTTTTTATGCATGCAACACGGATAGCACCTATCATCAGCGGCCCTCAGGCAAGGAACCGACATGACGCCCGGCGAAGGCATGATCATCGCGCTCGAAGCGTCCACGCTTGGCACCGCGATTCGTACAAGCACGTGGCTGCAACCCGCGATCGGCTTTGTACACATCATCGGATTCACCCTGCTCGCCGGATCAGCCGCGATGTTTGACCTGCGCCTGCTGGGTTTGTCCAAGCAGATTTCAGCGAGTGCGCTTGCCCGTCACCTGCTGCCATGGAGTTTCGGCAGTCTTCTGTTGATCGTGCCAAGCGGTCTTGCGATGTTCCTCGCGCACGCGGGGGAACTCGTATCGAGCACGACCTTCGTCATAAAGATGAGCCTGTTGATGGCGGCCGGCATGAACGCCGCCGCGTTTCATGCCGGCGTGTTCCAGTCCGTAAAGCAGTGGGACATCGGTCAGCGAGCGCCAACCACCGCGCGGCTTCACGCCGCCGCGTCGCTGGTTATCTGGATATCGGTGATCGGCTGCGGGCGACTGCTGGCTACGCGCTGAACTCGCAGCCGGCGCACCGGCTCAGGCGTGCGCGCGGATGAACTTTCCGATGCGCGGGCAGATATCCTCGCGCCAGCGTCGGCCGGAGAAAATTCCGTAGTGACCCACCTTCGGCACATGGTAATGATCGCGCTTTTTCTCCGGAATCCCGGTGCAAAGCGTATGTGCCGCCTGCGTCTGTCCGTTGCCCGAGATATCGTCGAGTTCGCCTTCGATCGTGAGCAAGGCGGTGGTGCGGATATCCTGCGGCCGAACGAGTTGCTCACGCACGAACATCCGCCCCTTGGGCAGCTGGAACTCCTGGAACACCCGACGGATCGTATCGAGGTAATACTCGGCGGGCATGTCCAGCACCGCGTTGTATTCATCATAGAACTTGCGGTGCGAGGCTGCCGAGTCGTCGTCGCCCTTGAGCAGGTGGTTGTAGAAATCCCGGTGCGCATCCACATGGCGCCGCGGGTTCATTGCCACGAATCCCATATGCTGGAGAAAACCGGGATAGACACGGCGCATGTACCCGGGATACTTGACCGGCACCTTGTAGATCAGGCTGCGCTCGAACCAGGAGAACGGCTTGCCCATCGCCAGATCGTTCACCGAGGTCGGACTGCGGCGCGCATCGATCGGGCCGCCCATCATGATCATGGATTTCGGCGCGACCGCATCGCCTGCCGTCGCCATCAGCGACACCGCGGCCAGCACCGGCACCGTCGGCTGGCAGACCGAGATCACGTGCATGTCGGGGCCGAGGAAACGGATGAATTCGCGCACGTAATCGACATAGTCGTCGAAATGGAACGCCCCCTCGGCCAGCGGCACCATGCGGGCGTCGGTCCAGTCCGTGATGTAGACGTCGTGGTCGGGCAGCAGCGCGCGAACCGTGTCACGAAGCAACGTGGCGAAATGGCCTGACAGCGGCGCGACGAGCAGAACCTTCGGGTCTTTCCCGGGTTTGATCCCCACGCGCTCGAAATGCAGCAGTCGGCAGAAAGGCTTGTTGAGCGCAACGCTTTCCGCGATCTGCACCGGTTTGCCGCCAATGACCGTCTCGGTCAGGCCGAATTCCGGTTTCTCGTAGCGCTGCGTGACGCGAAAGAACAATTCGGCACCGGCCGCCACCCGTTCCATGCCCGGTACGTATGACCAGGGGCTGAAAGGATGTGACAGCAGATCGACGCTCGCCTTGGCCAGCGCGTTCCACGGCGCGATCGCCGCGCGTTGCATTTCGTGCAGCGTGTACAGCATTTCGGCAATTTCCTACAGAAGTTCTACTTTAACATCAAGTAATTACCTGTCGATCGATGCACCAGACTGGATTCCGGGCACATATTACGAGATACTGATGCAATTACTTTGATGTCATATTTATCGGCAAATCTTGTAACCTTCTTCAAGTACAAACGCAGTGTCTCATGCGCTGTGCCGGTGCACTCGATGGGAAACAAGGCTATTTTGCCTGCAGTTCTGCTCCTTTTACGGCCGGGCTAACGGATCGGCGACTCGCTACACATGCCAAAAATCCTTGTAATCGAAG
>CAMBSA010000482.1 GCA_945869935.1 Bordetella parapertussis
CCCGACAAGCGCAGGCAAATCTTCGAGCGGCTTCGTGCCGGGAATCCAAAACCCACGACCGAGTTGAATTACCGCAATCCGTTCGAACTCCTGATTGCGGTGTTGCTGTCCGCACAAGCTACCGACAAGAGCGTCAACGCAGCGACCACCGCCCTGTTCCGTGACGCGGGTACGCCGCAGAAAATGACCGAGCTCGGCGCCGAAGGGATCGAGCGCTACATCAAGACCATCGGCCTGTTCCGTTCCAAGGCAAAGCACGCGGCCGAGACCTGCCGGCTGCTGATCGAGCGCCACGGCGGAGAAGTCCCCGAAGACCGCGACGCGCTGCAGGCGCTGCCCGGCGTCGGCCGAAAAACCGCAAATGTGGTGCTCAACACCGCCTTCGGCCACCCCACGATCGCAGTGGACACGCACATCTTCCGCATCTCCAACCGCACCGGCATTGCACCGGGCAAGGACGTGGACGCGGTGGAACAGCGCCTGATCAAGTTCGTGCCCGACGAGTTCAAACAGGACGCGCACCACTGGCTCATCCTGCACGGACGTTACGTGTGCAAGGCGCGCACGCCGGAGTGCGCCGGCTGCGTCATCCGCGACCTGTGCGAGTTCAGGAAAAAGACGCCTGCGGCGAAAACGGCGCCGGCAAAACCGAAAGGACCGCGCGCGCTCTGAGCGGCGCGCACACGCCATCATGTTCAATCCCTCTCGTGACCAGGTACGCACGTTCTTTTTCGACACCTGGGCGAAGTACCGCCGGTCAGAACCGCTCGCAGGCCTTGAGACATTCGCGATCGATGTGATCCTGCTGCACCCGGAATACCAGCCCCTGCTCGACGACCCCGCCAACGCCGCGCGCGACTTCGGCGTGGAAGGCGGCGAGATGAATCCGTTCCTGCATCTGTCGCTGCATCTTGCCATCGAGGAACAGGCCTCGATCGACCAGCCTCCCGGCATCCGCGCCGCGATGGCACGACTCGCGGAGAAACTCGGCGACCGTCACGAAGCCCTGCACGGCGTGCTCGACTGCCTCGGCCAGATGGTGTGGAAGTCGCAGCGTGAGAACCTGCCGCCCGACGGCGCCGCCTATCTGGAGTGCGTGCGAAAGCTCGCCTGATCAGTCCGGATCGTTGCTAACTTTAGCAACCGAATTACCTTCTTTCAAGCATCCTCTGGACCTCTGAAAAAGTAAAAGTGCAACATTTGACATATCGCAGCTGAAACGGCGCCCGCGCCGGGGCAGCAAAAAGGGGCCGAAGCCCCTTTGTTGCGGATACGAAAAAGGGGCCGAAGCCCCTTTTATTGTGCCAACCGATCCGCCCCGCTAGCGAATCACCGCGAGCTGGCCCTTCTGGCTGGCGAAGTACGCCGCGAGATCCTCGAGATCCTTGCGGCTCAGGTTTTGCACCTGCCCGCTCATGATCGGATTCTTGCGGGTTCCGGCCTTGTACTCGCGCAGCGACTTGAACAGGTAGTCGGCGTGCTGGCCGGCCAGGCGCGGAAAATCCGGGCTGGTCGGCGAATTGCCGTCGGCGCCGTGACAGGCAGCGCAGGCCTTGGACTTTTCCTGGCCGGCGGCCGCATCACCGCGGGCAAACGCCGGGGCGGCGAGAATCGTGCAGGCAACAAACAGGGCGATGTTTTTCATTGCAGTCCTATTACTTTGTGCGGGCGTAGTAGGCAGCGACGTCGGCCATGTCCTGGTCCGACATACTGGTGGCAATGCCGCGCATGCTCGGATGGCTGCGCTCGCCCGACTTGTAACCCTGCAAGGCCTTGACGATGTACTCGGGCGACTGCCCTGCGATCAAGGGCACGTGGTAGACCTCGGGGAACGCGGTCTTGTAGAAAGGGATGCTGTGGCAGCCGATGCACATGGCGACTTTTTTCTTGGCGGCCTCGGCATCGCCCTTGGGAGCGGGTGCCTGCGCGTGCGCGGAACCGACGAGCACCAGACCGCAGACCATGGCACCGATTGATGCGATTGCTTTCATCGCGTATTTCTCTCGAAGTGAGTTCGTACAAAGGGGATTCGCAAGGTCGCCGGCACGAACCTGGCTGACCTTTGAAAAGCATGTGGATTTTAGCCGATGCGGGGGGCACGGGTCAAAGCGCGTACCCGTCCTGACCGTCCTGCAGGCTCACTTTGGAACGCGGCGAACCTTCCCCCTGCCCTCTGAGGACAGCGACTCCAGACAACGCACCACGCCGTCGGCCACCGCCTGTGCCATGCGCGTTCGACGCGACGGATCGGAAAGCTGCAGTTCCTCATCGCGATTGAGTATCACGCCGGCTTCGAAGAGCACCGCCGGCATCGCCGCGCCCCGCAGCACGGCAAGGTTGTCATGGAAGTGCACGCCATTGGCGCGGTCGGCGAACGGCTTTGACTCGCCCGCCACGCCTTCGGCGTGATACAGCGAACGCGTGAAGCCCGCGGCGAGCATGCGCTCGCCGATCATCGAGGCGCAGGCAAGGCTGCGCGTCGTCTGTGGATGCTTGCGCGAAACGAAAAGCGAGAATCCGGCGAACCGCTCCGGCGCGTACGGCCGCTCCACGCTTTCATGCGTCCAGGTGAGCAGGTTCGATGCCTGGGTCGAGTCGTGATGGATCGAAAGATAGAAAACCGCGCCCGCGCCAAGCCGTACCCGGTCCTGCAGGCGCGCAGCTGACCCGTCCTCGCCGATCACGCGCAATTTCACGCCCTGATATTCGAGGCGCTCGCGGATTTCACGCGCAAGATCGCGGTTGAAGTCGAACTCCGCCCGGCCGCGAGCGCTGATCGCACCGGGCGCGGCGAGCGAATGCCCGACGTCCAGCGCCATTTCCTGTGCTGCGAGGCCGCGGGAGAGAAAGAGGGGAAAAAGAGTCAAAAGACCGAACGGGAGTGCGACGAGCCGCCGCGTTTGATATCGCATTTACCGATTCTTGCCCCCGCGGCCTCCCGGGACAAGCCCCGTATAATCGTGCCGACATCATTCCGGACATTCCCATGCGATTCAAAGGCTCCGACACCT
>CAMBSA010000483.1 GCA_945869935.1 Bordetella parapertussis
GGCAACTCATTCAATAACGTCTCGTCGCTTGCCCCCGCGGGCACGATTAAGACCGAGCGGGACCCGCGCAACCTCGGGTGGGCCGTGGCGCTCTCGCAACCGCTCTATCGTCCGCAAAACTGGATTCAATATGACCAGGCCGAATACCAGGTGGCGCAGGCCGAGGCGCAGTTCGGACTGGCAACTCAGGATCTCATCGTCAGAACCGCGCAGGCCTACTTCGATGTTCTGACCTCGCAGGACAATCTGGCGTTCATCCAGGCACAGAAAACCGCGATCTCGGAACAACTCGCACAAGCCAAGCGAAACTTCGAGGTCGGAACGGCGACGATCACCGACACGAACGAAGCACAGGCCCGCTTCGATCTTTCGCTTTCGCAGGAAATCGCGGCGCAGAACGATATCGAACTGAAGAAGCGCGCCCTGCAGCTGATCATCGGAAAATTCCCGGACGGCCTGACACCGCTCAGCGCGAGATTCGCCCTGTCCCCGCCGCAGCCAAGCCGGATGGACGACTGGGTTGAAACCGCGCAAAAGGCGAGTTACGCGGTTCGCATTCAGGAGGCGTCTTCATCTATCGCCGAACGCGAAATCCAGCGCAACAGGGCCGGGCATCTGCCAACACTGGATGTCGTCGGTAGCGTTGGACGAGCCCTTGCATCGAACAACATCAATACCGGTATCGGCACCGACATATTCACGACATCCATCGGCCTGCAACTGGCCGTGCCTATCTATCAGGGCGGCGTCGTGAATTCGCGTGTCAGGGAGGCCATCGCCAACCGTGACCGATCGATGTCGGATCTCGAAAACATACGACGCCAGGCCGCGCTCACTGCACGCCAGTCTTTTCTGGGCGTGACAAACGGCATGGCGCAGGTGCGTGCACTCGAACAGGCCGTCATATCAAGCGAGAGCTCACTTGCTTCGAACCGCTTAGGCTATGACGTGGGGGTCCGGATCAACATCGACGTCCTCAACGCACAACAGCAACTGTTCTCGACAAAGCGCGATCTCGCGAAAGCACGTTACGACACGATAATTAACGGGCTGCGACTGAAGGCAGCGGCAGGCTCGCTAGCGGAGACTGACCTGGAAGACGTGAACCGCCTGCTGGGCTCGAACTAGCCCAGTGTCGCCAACCCTGGTTCATCAGGCCTGCGCGCCTTCGGAACCGGTAGGCATCGGAACCACGGCAGCCTGATCATTCATAAGACCTGTTGCGAGTTCCACCGTCCGGGAAGTTGCGCCCCGATGGTGCTCGCAGAACGCCTTCCCCGAGATGCCCATCGAGCGGCGCCTGGCAGGATCGGCAAGCAAGCTTACAACGGCCGCCCGCAGGTTCACCGGAGTTGCCACTCTTTCGGCCGCTCCCGCAGCCACCGCATTTTCGCTCGCAAGTGAAAAGTTGAAGGTATGCGGACCGATCAGAACCGGTACGCCTGCCGCACACGCTTCGATGAGATTCTGGCCTCCCTGAGGGACGAGACTACCGCCGATGAATGCAATGTCGGCAGCAGCGTAATAGGAGGAGAGTTCGCCGACACTGTCGCCGAGAAGCACAGACACCGATGCCGGCGGTGCTTCATCACTTCGTCTAGCGAAAGTCACCCCCAGCGTCTCGAGCAAACGGGCCACCTCGGCAAATCGCTGCGGATGTCGCGGCACGATAACGATGAGCGCGTCGATGGTCGGGCCGCCGAGGAGCGCGTCGACGATCAGCCTTTCCTCGCCCTCCCTGGTGCTTGCTGCGAGAACAACCGGACGGGTTCCGGCGTAACGCCGCACGAGGGATACGACAGCCGGGATAGCAATATCGGACGCGACGTCGAATTTCATGTTTCCCGTAACGACCACATTTCGTGCACCCAGCCTGCGCAGGCGTTCAGCATCCGATTCCGACTGGGCTCCCACGGTCGAAAGCGCCGCGAACGCCGTTTGCGTCATGCCTCCCAAACGCAGGTAGCCCGCCTCCGAGCGCACTGACATACGCGCGTTCGCGAGTAACAAGGGTACCCGCTGACGCGCACATTCCTCCACCAGGTTGAACCAGACCTCCGTCTCGATGAGGATCCCCAGACTCGGCCGGAAATGGCGCAAAAACGCACGGACTGCGAACGGGTAATCGTAAGGCAGCCATGCGCGCGTCACCGCCTCGGCCGGCACCTCGAGTGTCGCTCCCCGCCCGGTTGCGGTCATGTGGGTAAGGAGGATTTCGTGCACGGGAAAGCGCGCCTGAAGCTGCGCGATCAGCGCCTGCGCAGCGCGGGTTTCACCGAGGGACACAGCGTGAATCCATATCACCGGACGCAAAACACGGGACGGATGTCGGCCGAAACGCTGCGCAATATCGCTTCTGTAAAGCCTCTCTGTCCGCCCTCGCCACAAAAGCCGAAGAAAGATCCAAGGAAGCGCGAGCCAGAGCGCAATACCGTAGAGAAACCTGGCCATCAGCTGATCTTCAGCGCGTCCAGCACATCGTCGACTCCCGGCTCCCTGCCGATTCCGCCGAGATTGACCGCATTCCCACTGGAACATACCCCGGTAAGAAGCGGATCCGTTCCCATGAAGAGCGCCACGACCGCCGTGCCCAGGGCTGCGGACAAATGGACAAGACCGGTGTCCACTCCGACCACCGCCTTTGCCCGCGCAAGGAGGCTCGTCAGTTCCGGAATCGAAAGGCGATCCGGCACTTCAGCGCGACCGAGACCGGCTGCGATCCGGCGGCTGCGGTCCCGCTCGCCCTCGCTGCCCCAGGGCAATATGCACGACAGTCCGGCTTGCTCGAGCCGCCTGCCGAGATCAATCCAGCGCGACTCACTCCACAATTTGTCCACCCGACTGGTCGAATGCAGCAGGACGATGGTGGATTTGTTTGATTCATTGCCAACCGTTGCAGCTGCGTGGAGGCCAAAATCCAGCGTTGGGTCGGCCCGGTATCCGAGAGACAGTGCCGCAAGCTCGCGGTTTCGGCCTACAGCATGCCCACTGTTCGCAACACGGT
>CAMBSA010000484.1 GCA_945869935.1 Bordetella parapertussis
GAATCCGGCGAGGCGGCACTGGAGGAGCTAGCGTCGTTCGCGCCACAGCTCGTGCTGCTTGACGTGATGATGCCCGGAATGAACGGCCCGGAGGTGCTCGTGCGCATGCGCGCAACGCCGGAAGGGGAGACGGTGCCGGTCGCCTTCATGACCGCGAGGGTCCAGCCCGAGGAAATCCGTAACTTGCTGGCTATCGGCGCGATCGATGTGATTGCCAAGCCCTTTGACCCGATGACTTTGCCTGACCAGGTGAAGGCGCTCTGGGAGCGCGAGTAGCACGCGATTCAGGTGACATTCCGTGGATGAAATTGTTCTCAGGGCGATGCGGAAATGGCCGGACGTGCCGAACGTTTTCGGATGGTTGCGGCTGGATCGCCGTGGCAACTGGCTCGTCAAGTCGAGTTCGGGCGGGTTCGGCCGGATTGGCAATGCTGCGGTGTCCGAATTCATCGGTCGCAACTATGCCGCCGACGAGCGCGGCCGGTGGTACTTCCAGAACGGGCCGCAACGGGTGTTCGTGACGCTGGATTACACACCGTTTGTCTATCGGCTGGATGACAGCTCATCGGCGCTGATCTCGCAGACCGGTCGTCCTGCGGGCGGCATCTTGGCGCTGTATCTGGATGACGCGGGGGCGGTGCTTGTGGAAGGCGAGTGCGGCGCCGGCGTGGTGCAGGACCGCGACCTCGCCGCCTTGATCACGCGTCTTGTCGCCGACAACCCCGCGCTCGCCGATGAGGAGGAACTCCTTGCGGCGGCGGCGCGTGGCGATGTGCTGCGCGTATTCGGATCGCAGGCGCGGCTCGGACACATCGAAGCGGAAGAAGCGGCGGCGCGCTTCGGCTTTGACCCGCAGCCACGGCCTGCCCCCGGACAACCCGATTGTTGAGGCCCGGGAATTCCGTTGCGGGAGTAGACTTCGCAAATTCGTGCGGGACACAGACGCCCGCCGGATGGTTCGTCACTGAAAACAACCAAAGGAGAGGATAACCATGAGCAAGGAAAACCAGGCGAAGGTCATGCTGGTCGGACGGATCCTGATGGGTCTGCTTTTCGTCGTCGCGGCGTGGAGCAAGTCCGGGCGCTTCGACGGTTCGGTGGCCTACATGGCGAAGAACGGCGTGCCGATGGCCGAGTTGATGCTGTATGCCGCGCTGATCCTCGAGTTCGTTGGCGGTGCCCTGCTCATTCTGGGCTGGAAGACGCGGTGGACCGCCATCATCCTGGCGATCTTCGTGGCAGTGATCACGCCGATCTTCCATGGTTTCTGGGCATTCGAGCCGGCGCAGATGACCGGCCAACTCAACCACTTCCTCAAGAACATTTCGATTGTCGGCGGCCTGCTCTACATCTTCGCCTTTGGCGCGGGTTCGAAGAGCATCGACGGCGACAAGGCCTGACGCACCCTATTCTGTAGGAGAGTAACGAACACGGGGCCCGCGGGCCCCGTGTTCGTTAGTACGATTTGCCTTCCCTTTTACGCATGCTTTGTCTCCTGCCGCATTCGATTTCGCTGCCTGGTGGCAAGGTATCGTGCCCGATCTCCTGTCATTCGGAGTTTTGCAGCCGGTTCGCGTGTCGACACTCCGCTAACATTCGTCCATGCGCCTTGACACGCTCCTTGCCGGCCATGCGCTGCGCCGGCCCGACCATACCGCGCTGGTGTTCGGCGCGACCCGGCTCAGCTACGCTCAGTTGAACGAAGGCGTGCGCCGCGTCGCGGCCGGCCTGCACCGGCTCGGCGTACGCGCGGGCGACCGCGTGTTGCTGTTCCTGCCCAATGGGGTGGAATTCGTTCAGGCCGAGTACGCGGTATTCGCGCTCGGCGCGATCGCAGTGCCGGTGAACGTGAGGCTCACCTCGGGCGAGGTCGAGCACATGTTCTCGGATTCTCAACCCTGCGTGGCGATCTTTCACGCGGGAGGTCGCGCGGCGGTGGCGGCGGGCCTCGCGCATGTGCCGCAATGCGGCCGGGTCGTCGTCGGTCCGGTGCTCGAGGGCGAGACGGATTTTTCGGGGCTGCTCGACGGGCCCGACGTGGACTTGCCCGAGGTGCCGCCTGAACCCGATGACTGCATGATCATGTACACCTCGGGCACCACCGGCAAGCCCAAGGGCGCGATCATCACGCACGCGAACATGATCGTGCAGAACGTGTACATGCATTCGCTCGAATGGGACATCGGCGAGGGCGACCGCTATCTCGCGATCAATCCGCTCGCGCACCGTGCCGGCTGCGCCCGCCTGTTCAACGCGCTCGGCCTCGGCGGGACGCTGGTGGTGATGGAACGCTTCGACGCGGAGAAGGCGCTGGAACTCATCCAACGCGAGCGCATCACCGTCACCGGACTGGTGCCGACGGTGATTCGCATGCTGCTCCCCTTCGTGCGCAAGGACGCCTCGCGCTGCGCCACGCTTCGCAAGATCATCGTCTCCACCGAGGCGTTTCCGGTGGAACTCAAGCGCGAGGTGCTCGAATTGCTGCCGCAGGCGGAGATTCATTCGCTCTTCGGCTCGACCGAGGCGCTGGTGACGAACCTCGGCCATGCGGAGCAGTTCAGCCACCCCGCCTCGGTCGGTCGGCCGCTGCCCGGCGTGGAGGTACGGATCGTCGATGACGCCGGCGGCGACGTTCCGCAGGGTGAAGTGGGCGAACTGCTGGTTCGCAGCGGAACCCCCGGCCGCTGGGCAACCATCCGCGGTTATTACAATCGGCCGGATGCCACTGCCGAGGCGATCCGCAACGGCTGGATACACACCGGTGACATGGCGCGCATGGATACGGACGCCTACCTCTACATCGTGGACCGCAAGAAGGACATGGTGCTCTCCGGCGGCTACAACATCTACTCGAAGGAAGTCGAGCAGGCGCTCGGTGCGCATCCGGACGTCTCGGAGGCCGCGGTGATCGGCGTGCCCGACCCGGTGTACGGCGAATCGGTGGCCGCCTTCGTGATCCTTCGCTCGGGCGCGGTGGTCGATGCGGAGCAGGTAATCGAGCA
>CAMBSA010000485.1 GCA_945869935.1 Bordetella parapertussis
ACAGTCGCAACCCTGCAGTCATTGCAAGTGAAGCGAAGCAATCGCTAGCGGAACTGCGAGATTGCTTCGTCGCGGCGCTCCTCGCAATGACCCGATGTATCAGTGCCTAACCCGAGACGTCGTTCAATGTCCAGTCGTAGTCGAGATACCGGATCGGCAACCGGCCCTCGCGCACCGATTGCCGGTCTTCTTCACGATCGGCGAGCAGGTCGGCGTATTTCGCGAAGAACTGCTGCGGTGAAGCGAACCCTTTCCAGCCAAGCGAAAAGTCCTTCACGTACCAGTCGAATATCCTTGACACCTCGAGCGTCCCGGCGGTGAAGCGGTTGCGCGAGCGGTCGGCGAGAAAGCGCCGGGTCTGATCCTCGAGTTGCGCATCGAGCCGTGCCGCGGTGTAGGCCTCCTCGCGCAGGGCGGGACAACCGACCGAGGCGCAATTCGCCGCGAAATGTATGCGCGGCTCCTCGAATACACCGGGCGCGCGGATCGTCTCGTGCTCGATGCCATCGAGGTTCTGCGACTTGCCGAGCAGCATGAAAAACCGGTCCTTCCACGGGTTGCCGAACAGCGTGCCGAAGTCGCGGATCGATTTCAGGTCCGGGTAGCGGGTGAGGACCTTCTCCACCGTGAAGGCGTTGTAGGCATTGATCAGGAAGGCGAGTTGCTGCGGCTTGGTCCAGCCGGCGTAGTCAGACGGCGTTACCCGCGACAGGCTGTCGAGGTAGGCCTTCAGCGCAGCGCGGTCGGCGGCAAAGCCGCGATAGCGAACCTGGCTGGCGCGGCCGGAATCGCGCAACAGCACATGCTTGGCCAGCAGTGCGCTCCACGCACGATGTTCGTGGTCAAAACTGCCCTGCGCCCGGGCGACCGATGCGCCGCACGCAAGCATCAGGAACAAGGCAATGACGATGAAATTGCTAAATCCAGCAATCAAATTTACCGCTTTCACGCACCAGCTGGACTTATAGAAACATGAAAGTTCGCAATTCATGATTTTACCGGATACGCACGGCGCCTATCAGAGAGCAGCTTCGGCGCACGGCCAAGCACGGCACCGAGGCCCGTCGCGCCACGCCCCCAGGCCTGAAACGCCTCCAGAAAATCCATCTGCCCGGTGGTGACCTGCGCGCGCTTCCATCCGCCCGCCGCGTATTTGTTCGCCTCGACCAGCGTCGGATAGATATGAATTGTGCCCAGCACCTTGTTCAGGCCGATGCCGTGGCGCATCGCGGCGATGAACTCGATGATCAGTTCGCCCGCGTTCTCGCCGACGATGGTCGCACCGAGAATCCGGTCGCTGCCCGGCACGGTCAACACCTTCACGAAACCGTGCGCCTCGCCATCGGCAATCGCGCGATCGAGCTCATCCAGCCGGTACACCGTGGCCTCGTAGGCGACTGCCTTCTCCTTCGCCTCGGTTTCATTCAGGCCGACGCGTGCCACTTCCGGCTCGGTGAATGTGGCCCAGGGAATGACCGAGAGATCGGCGCGAAAGCGCCGGAACGTACCAAAGAGCGCATTCACCGCCGCGTACCAGGCAGTGTGCGCGGCGGTGTGGGTGAACTGGTACGGCCCTGACACGTCGCCACAGGCGTAGATATTCGGGTAGCGCGTCTGCATGTACTCATTGACTTCGACGGTCCGGCCCCTGGTCACCGGAATGCCGAGCTCCTCCAGCCCGTAGCCCGTCGTGTTGGCCACGCGGCCGACCGCGCACAACAGTGCATCGAAGGGAATGCGCACTTCGCGTCCCTCGTTGTCCGCGTAGAGCACCTTCTCGTGACCTTCCACCGCGAAGCGCAATGCCTTGTGGCCGACCAGCACCTCTACGCCTTCGGCGCGGAAGCAGTCCATGACCAGCGCCGAGACATCCGGGTCCTCGCGCGCCATCAAGCGCGGCGCCATCTCCACCTGCGACACCTTCGACCCGAAGCGTGCAAAGCATTGCGCCAGCTCGCAACCGATCGGCCCGCCGCCGAGCACCAGCATCCGCACGGGCAGTTCACGCAGGTCCCACACCGTGTCCGAGGTGAGGCATCCCACCTGATCGATGCCCGGAATCGGCGGTACGAACGGCCGCGCACCCGCGGAGATGATGATGGAACGCGTGGTGATCCGTCGCGTGCCGCCGTCTGCCAGCGCCACCTCGACCTCCCAGGGCGACACGATCTTCGCCTGGCCCTGCACGCAATCGACACCCAGCGCGGTGTAGCGTTCGACCGAGTCGTGCGGCTCCACTTCAGACACGACTCGCTGCACCCGCTGCATCACCTCGGCGAAGTCGAACTCCGCGGTGATCGAGCGAAAGCCGTACTCCCTTGCGCGCGAGGCCTGGGCGAGGATCCTCGCCGAGCGGATCAGCGCCTTCGAAGGCACGCACCCGGTGTTGAGGCAGTCCCCGCCCATGCGGTGCTTTTCGACGAGCGTCACCTTCGCCTTCACCGCCGCCGCGATATAGGCCGACACCAGCCCGGCCGAACCCCCGCCGATCACCACCAGATTGCGCTCGAACGTCTTCGGCCTGCGGCTCGCCCATGCCGCGTAGATCTTGCGCGCCGACAGCGCATCGACGATTTTCTTCGCGATCAGCGGGAACACGCCGAGCAGCGCGAACGAACCGAGCAACGCGGGCGAGGCAAGACCGCGGAGCGAATCGATCTGCGCGAGCTGGGTGCCGGCGTTCACGTACACCAGTGTCCCTGCGAGCATGCCGAGCTGGCTCACCCAGTAGTAGGTGACGGTGCGCATCGCGGTGAGGCCCATCAGCAGGTTGATCACGAAGAACGGGAACACCGGAACCAGGCGCAACGCGAACAGATAGAACGCGCCCTCGCGCGCAACGCCCGCGTTGATCGCGGCAAGCCGCGCGCCGAAGCGTGACTGGATGGCGTCGCGAAACAGAAAGCGGCTGGCAAGAAACGCGAGCGTCGCACCTATCGACGCCGCAAAGGACACGATCAACGTGCCCCAGCCAAGGCCGAAGATGGCACCCGCGGCGAG